>JAZSMX010000033.1:0-17015 GCA_045536125.1 Eubacteriales bacterium
ACATCAAGCACACCATTCCCGAGGGCACACAGCCGGGAACCAAGTTTACATTGCGCGGCAAGGGCATTCCCTATGTCAACGGCAACGGCAGAAGGGGAGATTTGGTCTTCCGTGCCACGGTGGAAATTCCCAAGGGCTTGAACGATAAGCAAAAGGATGCGATGCGTGCCTTTGCCGACAGTTGCGGCGAAAGCAACTACGCAAAGCACAAGCAATTCTTTAAGAAAATCTTCGGAAAATAAGCTGACAGAAGGAGACAGGATGATAGATCAGGATTACGTATGCGGCGATTACGGGAGCGAGACGCAATGGACGCAGATCCGCGTGACCGTGCCACTTGAAAAACTGGATTCTTTGACCGCCATTATGAGCATGGTTTCCAACAATTTGCAAATTGAAGATTACAGTGATATCGATTTGAAGACCTGTTACGGAGATCTGATTGATGAAAGCATTCTCAATGCGGACAAAACCATTGCGTCGGTCTCCGTCTATATTCCCGCGGAGAGAAGCCTTTCGGAATGCGTTTCCTTTTTGAGGGAACGGTTTGAGGCAACGGGGCTTGCGGATGCCAAGCTGGAAACCGTCGGTGTCAACGAGGAGGACTGGGCGAATTCTTGGAAGGCGTACTATAAGCCGATCAAGATCGGTGAGCGCCTTGTGATCGTTCCTGCTTGGGAAAAATACACTCCGGCAGAGGGGGAGTTGATCGTTCGCATGGATCCGGGAATGGCATTCGGCACGGGAACTCACGAAACCACCCGTCTTGTGATCAAGCTTTTGGAAAGCTATACAAAGACAGGCTGCCGTATGCTTGACGTTGGCACGGGAAGCGGTATTCTTGCGATCTGTGCGTCGAAGCTCGGGGCGGGAGAATGCCGTGCCTATGATATTGATCCGATGGCTGTGCGCGTTGCAAACGAAAATATCAAGGACAGCGGACTGACCAATATTACGTGTGAGGTCTCGGACCTTCTCCGTCACGTGGACAGAAGCTCGAAATACGATCTGATCTGTGCCAATATCGTTGCGGATATCATCATTCGAATGACGCCCGACGTGGGAGAATTGATGCATGAAAACACCGTCCTTCTGGCTTCGGGAATCATTCTGGAAAGAAGCGACGACGTGGTGGAATGCTTTGAAAAGAACGGATTCCGAATCGTTGAGCGGCTGGTGGATAACGGCTGGTGTGGCTTGGCGGTCATGAAAAAATAAAAAATGCGCTTGCGATTTCGCAGGCGCATTTTTTACATCGTGAATGAGGGACAGCTTGCAAGCGTCAACCGTCAAAAATGAAATTTCGATTGCAGGTTTTTCGGAATGCGTGAAAAATAAGGGCATTATCTGAGATAGCTTTCTCTGTAATCCTTGCGGCATTTTCCGGGCGACGTATGCAAATGATGTTGGAATACGTTGCTGAGATACTGTTGGCTTCCAAAGCCGCATTTTTGTGCGATTTCTTCGATGGAAAGTGATGTCACGCACAACAGCTCCCGCGCGTTCAGAAGACGTCGCTCCGTCAGATATTCATGAGGGGTGATGCCGCAATGGGCAAGAAAGAGCGAATGGAAATAGGAGGGGCTGAGGTTGACCGATGCGGCAATGCTTGTAAGATTGATCCGTTCGGCGGAATGCTCGTGAATGTAATTTTTTGCTTTCTCCACCAAAAGGGAGGATGCCCCATCGGATTCCCCCGAAAGCCTTGCATCTTGTGTAAAGAGAGAGAGCAATGCCAGAAGATGGCTGTAGAGAAGAAAAGGATCTGCGTTTTCTTGCATGTAAAGCGAGATCAGCGCATCGAAATGCTTTTCGATTTCATAGGTGTGAAGGGTTGGAAAATAGGTGGGGAGGGAAGTGAGCGTTTCGGCAATCAAGCCATCGACGTCAAGCTTCAGGAAATAAGTGCGGAAGGGAAGCTCGCTGTTGCAAATCTCACCCGGGCGCCCGATCAGCACGTGATTCTTTTTGATCTTATATGCCTGTCCGTCGGAATAGGTATGCTTTCCGTTTTCAAGATAGTATTCGATTTCAAAGCGTTCCCGTTTGCGTTCGGGAGAGCGGGGAAGCTCCCCGAAAATACTGCAGTCGAAATATCCGCACCGAAAGGAGCTCGGGAGTGTCGGAGCTTGGTTCATAATCGCCTCCAAAAAAGTAAGATTTCATAAAAACAAAAGATGGTTTTATATGGAATTTGAATGTGATATCGTTTATAATTTGAGTGAAGCTGTATTGCGTTTATATTACCACTGTTTTTTCAATCTGTCAACCAAAAGGAGAAAAAAGATGAAAAAAGCCGAGATTTTTGTTGAAAAGCTGATTCTTCCGACCTACAGCGAACCGAGTGCGGAAGAGTTTCCCATGTTCGCGGAGAACCGTGTCCATCAGAGAACCAGCGGAAATCCGTATCCCAACAAAATTGTAGCAAGAGTCGATCGCCTCAATAAAAGTGAACGCGAGTACATCGCCGTAAGACTGGAAAACGAGTTCGTTCGCGTCGTAATTTTGCCACAGATCGGCGGACGTATCTACAGTGCGACGGACAAGATTACGGGCTATGACTTTTTCTACAAGCAGCACGTGATCAAGCCCGCGCTCATCGGTGTGCTCGGCTCGTGGATTTCGGGCGGCGTGGAATTCAATTGGCCCTTCCATCACCGTGCATCGGGATATATGGCGTGCGACTATGAGATCGAGGAGCTGGAGGATGGCAGCGTCGCGTGCCATCTGTCGGAGCATGATCCGATCGATCGCATGAAGGGAATGTTCAGTATTGTTCTCCGTCCCGGGGAAAGCTTCTTTGAAACAAGGATGAGGCTTTATAACCGAACGGACGTGCCGCACTCCTTCCTTTGGTGGGAGAATGCCGCCGTGCCCGTCAATGAAAGCTATCAGATTTTCTTTCCGCAGGACGTGACCTACGTCAATTTCCATTATCTCAAATCCCGCATTGCGTTTCCCGTGGCAGGGAACGGAGTGTTCAACGGCATCCCCATGAAAGAGATGCGCGATATTTCTTATCACAAGAACACAAAGGAGGCGACCTCCTATTTTGCCAGTGCCTCCGATTACGATTTCTTCGGTGGCTACGATCACGGAAAGGAATGCGGTGTGGTTCATATCGGTGACCATCACGTATCTCCCGGAAAGAAAATGTTTACCTGGGCATACAATCAGCTTTCCCGTTCCTGGGAAAAGGCGCTGACGGACACGGACGGACAGTACGCGGAGCTGATGGCGGGCTCATACTCCGACAACCAACCGGATTTTTCATGGCTTGCTCCTTATGAGACCAAGGAGTTTTCGCAGTATTGGTATCCGATTTCCAAGATCGGGACGCCCACCTTTGCCAATCTCAATGCGGCGTTTAAGATCAATCGCGGAGCAGACGGAGCCTCTCTTGCATTGCAAAGCTGCCGCATTTATGAAAACGCGACCGTCAGAATCAAGGACGGGGGGCGCGTGCTCTTTGAAAAGGGCATTTCGCTCTCTCCCGCCAACCCGCAAACGATCTCTCTTCCCACGATCTCCGAATTTGTTACGGTTGAGATTGAGGATGCGTCCGGAGAGACAATCGCGGAATATACCGAACAAAAATTCGATCTTTACAACATGCCGCCCGTCATCACCGATATGCCGCTGGCTTCCGAAATGCAGTCCGCGCAAGCCCTTTATCTTGCAGGCGTTCACGTGGATCAGTACCGTGATCCCGCCGTTTTGCCGAACGCTTACTGGGAGAGGGCGTTGGAGCGCGATCCCGAGCACATCCCGTCCTTGATCGAGATGGCAAAATACGAATACCGTATGTATTCCTTTGAAAAAGCAAAGGAATATGCCCGTCGGGCGCTTTCCTTGCTCTGCACCTACAATCAGCATCCGCAAAGCGGTGAGGCATATTACGTTCTCGGTCAAATTCTTGAGACTCTGAAGGAAGAGAAAGCCGCTTACGATGCCTACTATAAGGCATCCTTTGCCGCAGATTACGTTGCCGCCGCCATGACAAGAATCTCTGTGATCGATCTGAAGAGGAAGGATTTCAAGGCAGCGAAGAAGCATGCAGAACTTGCTCTGGATTATTCTGCCAACAATGCGCTTGCCCGTGTGGTTTTTGTGCTTTCCTTTAAGGGATGCGGAGAAGAGGCGCGTGCACGTGCGCTGTGCGACCGCTATCTTGCGGAAGATCCTCTGGATCATTTGCTGTATTACGTATCGGGGAAGGAGCGCTTTTACGATCGCTTGCTTTCCAACCCCGCACAAACCTGCCTGGACCTTTGCTCGGATCTTGAAGCGATGGGAATGTATCGGGAAGCCTGGGAGCTTCTTTGTGGCTTGATCGCTCATACTCCCCGGTCCGCCTGTCAGATCGTGTATGATGCCATCGGATACTACGCTTCGCTGTGTGGGGAAGATCCCACCGAGGCGTATCTTGTGGCAGAGAAGAGTGAGATCGGACCTGTTTTCCCCGTGCGGATTTGCGAGATGAGAATCCTTGAAGCTGTCATCGAACGAACCGATTCCTCAAGTGCGCGTCTTTTGCTCGGATGCTTGCTTTACCATAAGCGTCACTATGCCGAGGCGGCATCTCTTTGGGAGAGATGCGAGGACACACCGATGGCAAAGAGAAATCTGGCGGTCGCGTATTTCAGCCATCTTGACAGGAGGGAAGAGGCACTGTCGTTGATGCGCGAGTTGACCGAACGCTGTCCGAAGGATGAAACGCTCCTTTACGAAACCGTTGTTCTGATGAACAAAATGAACGTGCCCGCAAAGGAAAAAATTGATCTTCTGCTCTCCCGTAGCTTTACGCGTGACGATATCACCGTGGAGCTGGCAAAGGCATACAACCAGGCAATGCTTCCCGATGAAGCCCTGGAGGTTTTGACGTCTCACCGCTTCGTTCCCTGTGAGGGAGGCGAGCATTCCATTGCCGATCAGTATATGTTCGCTTATCTCGTCAAAGGAAAGCGCGCGCTGGAATGCGGAGATTACGAAGGTGCGTTGAAGGAGTTGAGGCTCGGTGAAGCGCTTCCCGATTTCCTTGGAGCCGGGATCTGGAATCACTGCAAGCTGATTCCTCTTCGCTACCATGAGGCGTTGGCGCTCGACGTCTTGGGACGCACCGAGGAAGCAAGAGAAATTGATCGCTATATTGCGAATACCGAAATCGAGTATTTCAGTAACATGCATCTGCCGGAGCTTCCGTACTATCAGGCACTCTCCAACGACCGTCTCGGAAACTCCTTGGAGGCACGCCGCCTGATTACCGAATATCAACGCTCTTGGGCACGTGTAAAGGACAAAAAGGACAACGGCTTCTTTGGTACTACGCCGTTCTTTATGCCATTTGTTGACCGTGCTTCCGATCATCGCCGTTCCATGGGGCTTTATTTGGAAGGACTCCTTGCACGGTATCTGGGAGACTTCGAGAAGGCAAGAATGCTGATGGAGGAATCCTTCGCGCTCAACAACGATCGACTGTTTGCACTTTTCTACCGTTAAGTGAAAAGATCCCCCCACCTTGCACGTCTTGCAGGGTGGGGGGATCTTGTCTTTCCGGGATTCCAAACGAATCCTTTAAAAAAACAGAGCTTTTTTTCATAAAATACCGATTTGTTTACAAAAAAGTGTTTACAAAAGGAATATTCTGTAGTAAAATATATAGGAATATATTTATAAGGAGAAGTTTGGACCATGGAAAATCCTCAATATCATCGCGTGTTACTCAAGCTTTCGGGTGAAGCTCTCTCATCGGCGGGAAACGGGATTCTTGATTTTGATTTTATCGAGCAGGTTGCCCGTCAGATCAAGCGCTGTACCGACGTAGGGGTACAGGTTGCAGTGATCGTTGGTGCGGGGAATATTTGGAGAGGCAGACAGGGTACGGAAATGGACCGTTGCCGTGCCGACCATATGGGAATGCTCGCAACGGCAATCAATTCCTTGGCGCTTCAGGACGTCTTCCTTCGCGTCGGGATGGAGACCGTTGTGATGACTGCCGTTGAAATGGAGGCATTTGCCGATCGCTATACCGTCAGAGGCGCGGTCGATGCTCTGGAAAGCGGAAAGGTCGTTATTTTCGGTTGCGGACTCGGAACACCTTATTTCTCAACCGATACCGCGGCAGCTCTTCGCGCTGCCGAGATCGGTGCGGATTGTATTCTGATGGCGAAAAATATCGATGCGATTTACAGCGCAGATCCCAAAAAGGATCCCAACGCCGTTCGCTATTCCGATCTGACGTATATGCAGATCATTGAAGAGAATTTGCGTGCATTGGATATGTCCTCCGCGATTTTCTGTATGGACAACGATATCAAGGGATATGCGTTCGGATTGGCAGATCCCGAAAACATTTATCGCGTGGTCATGGGTGAGGCTGTGGGCACGGCGATTCACAACTGAATGATTGAAAACGTTACAAAACTTACATAAAAGGGGTATAGAATATGAAGTACAACACCAAAGCAACCGAAGAGAAAATGCAAAAGAGCGTAAGCGCTTACGAAAACAATCTTTCTACCATTCGCGCAAGCCAGGCAAACGGTGCGATCGTTTCGAAGGTCACGTTTGATTATTACGGATCGGCTACCAAGCTGACCGATATGGCTTCCGTTGCGGTGACAGATCCCAAGACCTTGACGATCACCCCCTATGACCGTTCCACGCTCAAGGCAATGGTCAAGGCGATTCAGGCATCCGACATCGGAATCAATCCCGTAGATGACGGTACGGTGATCCGTCTTGTGTTCCCGCCCTTGACCGAGGAGCACCGTAAGGGACTTGCCAAGCAGATTCAGAAGCTCTCCGAGGATGCTCGCGTCGCCGTGCGTAACGTTCGCAGAGATGCCAACGACGATATCAAAAAGCAAAAGAAGGACGGCATGATGACAGAGGATGAGCAGAAGGCGGGCGAAAAAGCTGTCCAGGATCTGACCGATCGCTATATCAAAACGATTGACGAGATCACTACCAAGAAGGAAAAGGAGATCATGCAGATCTGATCTCTTCGGATGTGGGGCTCTTTGTGCTTCAATTGCTTAGCCCCTATGGGGGTGTCTCAAATTTGACGTTTGGGACACCCCCTTCCTGAAATTTTTACGGACGGAGAAAAACCATGTTTTTCAAAAAGGCAAGGAAAAAGAAAGAAGCGGTCAGGGTTGATGACCGTCTTCAGCACATTGCATTTATCATGGACGGAAACGGGCGTTGGGCACAAAAACGGGGAATGCCTCGGGAATTTGGGCATTCACACGGTGCTGCAACCTTCAAAAAGGTCGGTCGCTATTGCGAGAGCATCGGACTGAAGTATATGACGGTGTATGCCTTTTCCACAGAAAATTGGAAGCGTCCTCAGAAAGAGGTCGATACCATTATGAAGATCCTGGATGAGTATATCGAGGAGTGCTTCATTGAAATGGTGGACGATAACGTCCATTTCCGTTTCATTGGAAACCTGGATATTTTTCCCGAGGATCTGCGCGAAAAGATGGATCGGATCGACCGTGAGACCGCGCACAAGCCTTTTTTGTTAAACATTGCCGTGAACTACGGAGGCCGTGAGGAGATCGTTCATGCGTGCCGCGAACTGATCCGTACGGGCGCGGAGGATGTGACGGAGGCGGATATTTCAGCGCACACCTACACGTCGTGCTGTCCCGATCCCGATCTTGTTGTCCGCACGGGTGGAGATCTTCGCATTTCCAACTTTCTTCTCTGGCAATCGGCTTATACGGAGTATTATTTTACCGACGTTTTGTGGCCCGATTTTTCCGCGGAGGACGTGGATGCGGCGGTTGCCGCCTTCTATGCAAGGAAGCGCCGTTACGGAGGCGTTTGATTGCGTACTATTACTGGATAGGAGTCGTTTTTCTCTATGAAACAGCGTATTATCACAGCCCTGATTGCCACCTGTGTTCTGATCCCGAATTTGATCTTTGCGGGAACGCCGCTGCTCTTGATTTCCTTGGGTGCGGCATCCGTGATTTCTCTTTTTGAGATCGCGCGATGCACGGGTTTGCATAAGGCATATCCCTTGTGCATTCCGCTTTACGTTGTGGGAGCGGTCTTTCCGTTTATCACCAGATATGCGGGGAATTTCATCGATCTGTTTACCGTTACGGGCTGGGAAGATCTCACTACATACGCAGGAGATCTTGACAAGCTTCGTCACTATACTCTGGTCATTATCATGGCTGCGATGCTTTATTTCTTTGCCGTGATGACCTTTTCAAAAGGAAAATACAAGGTTTCCGACGTTTCCGTTTTGTTTATGGCGAGCTTGTACATTCTCTTCGGTATGAATGGAATCATTGTCATGCACGATTATCGCACGGGAGGCGAGATCCTTTATATCACCATCTTTATCGGTGCGTGGATCACGGATATTTTCGCGTATTTCAGCGGTGTCATCTTCGGACGTAGCGGAAAGCATAAGCTGATTCCCGACGTCAGCCCGAAGAAAACGGTGGAGGGAAGCATCGGCGGAATCGTTTTCTGCGTTCTCGTGATGTGGCTCTACGGGCTTCTTTGCTCAAAGTTTACCCCTCTGGATTCCTATCTTTGGTTCTTTGCGATCGGCGGACTGATCGCTTCGATCGTCGCGCAGATCGGCGATCTTCTGATGTCCGTGATCAAGCGGAATTACGGGATCAAGGATTACGGACGTATTTTCCCGGGACACGGCGGTATGCTGGATCGACTGGATTCGGTTCTGGCGGTGTCGGTGGCTTTGGTGGCGTTTTCGTCCTTTTTTGAATTTTTCAAGGGAATGTAAGGGAAGAGAGACATGCAGACGAATTATGACTATCCATCCGTTTCGATTCTGGGCTCTACCGGATCAGTCGGAGAACAGGCGATTGACGTTGCGGTGCAGAACGGGATTCGCGTCAACTGTCTTTGCGCCAACAAAAATGCCGCGCGTGTTGAGGAACAGGCAAGGATGCTCGGCGTCAAGGCTTGTGCCATGGCAGACAGGGAGGCGGCAAAGGAGCTGGAAATCAAGCTTGCGGATACCGATATCAAGGTTTATACCGGAATTGACGGGATCTGCGAGATGGTATCGAATACCTACAGTGAGCGTGAGGTTGTTGTGAACTCCATCATCGGAGAAGCGGGGCTTCGTCCGACGCTTGCAGTCCTCAACGCAGGAAAAAAGCTGGCGCTTGCCAATAAGGAGTCTTTGGTTTGTGCCGGTGAATTCGTCATGAGGCTCGCGCACGCAAACAACGCGGATATTCTTCCCGTAGACAGCGAGCATAGCGCGATTTTTCAAGCGTTGCGCGCCGGCGAAAAAAAAGAGATCAAAAAGCTGCTTCTGACAGCATCCGGCGGACCTTTTTACGGAAAGACGCGCAACGAGCTTTCGCAGATCCGAGTTGAGGATGCTCTGGCGCATCCGACGTGGAGCATGGGAGCAAAGATCACGATCGACAGTGCAACTCTGATGAACAAGGGGTTTGAGGTGATCGAAGCGGTGCATCTGTTCGGTGTCCGCGCCGATCAGATCGAGGTTCTTGTGCATCGCGAGAGCATAATGCATTCCGCGATCGAATACATTGATAACAGTGTGATTGCCCAGCTCTCCGTTCCGGATATGCGCCTTTGCGTGCAATATGCGCTGACGCATCCGAACCGCACGGAGGCAGTGATTCCTCCGCTGGATCTTGCATCTGTCGGAAGAATGACCTTTGCATCTCCCGATACGGACACGTTTGTTCTTTTGAAGCTTGCTCTTTCTGCGATCGAACAGGGAGGTGCCGTTCCCGCGGTTCTGAATGCCGCGAATGAGGTTGCCGTTGCGGCATTCCTCAATAAGAAGCTTGACTTTTTGGGAATCTTTGACGTGGTTGAAAGGACGGTGAATGCACTGTCCGACGCGGCAAAGATCCGACTGATGGATGACATTTTTGCATTTGACGGCGCTGCAAGATCGCTTGCAAACGAATTTTTGACAAAGAGAGCCGCTCTTTGTTGATGTTACGGAGGAAAACACAGCTTGCAATTTCTTTACGTTCTTCTCGCGATATTTATTTTCGGATTTCTGATCTTTGTGCATGAATTGGGGCATTTTATCGTTGCCCGTCTGTGCGGAGTCAAAATTCTGGAGTTCGCGATCGGCATGGGACCGAGGATCTTCGGTTGGAAAAGCAAAAAAAACGGTACGAAGTACGCACTCCGTCTTTTTCCGATCGGCGGATTTGTCAGCATGCTCGGCGAGAACGGCATGGAGGCTGTCCAGGGAGAGAACGGGGAAGACGGTGAAGAAGAGGTTACTCTGATCAACGAAACCGTTCCCGAGGGGGAAGCGGTGACAGAGGCGACGGCAGGGGAAGGGGAACGTGCGGATTCCGCACTTCTTGACAAGGCGGCGTATTGCAATCAAAGTGTTTGGAAGCGGATTTTGATTTCCGTTGCCGGACCTGCCATGAATATTCTTCTCGGCTTTATTCTGATGGCTTCCATTGTTTTGATGGACGGCATTGATACCATGGGAACCAATGAGGTAGGCGGCTTTTACGTGACCTATATCGGGGAGGAATCCCTGGAAGGTATTGAAAAGGGAGACTATATTGTCGGCTGCTCCGATACCCCCATCCGTTCCTTGGCTGAATTCAAGGGTATGATTGCAGATCCCGACACGGACGCGTACGATCTTTCGATCCGTCGCCTGGACGACGAAGGAAACGTGATCTCCGTCGATCTTGAAAACGTCATTCTTACCGAGGACGACCTGGATCAATTCCGGTCCTCCCTTAGCGAAGCCTCGGGGCTTTGTGTCGGAGATGAGATTATAAAGGTCAATTCGGCAAGCACGTATATCGCCAACGATCTTCAATACGAGCTGATGATGCAAGGCTATCGACCGATGACCTTGACGGTTCTTCGGGACGGTGAGAGGGTGGTTCTTGAGGATGTGGTGATTCCCAACGATTCCCAGGACGGTGTCGTGATCGGACTTGTGGATTTCTACGTGATCCGTGAGGCATCCTTTGACTTTGTTACCGTTGTCAAGCACACGTGGTGTCGCTCGGTTTCCACGGTGAAAACCGTCTTCGATTCGCTCTTCGGACTTTTCTCGGGACGGTTCGGTGTTGAGACGATCTCGGGTCCTGTCGGAATTACGAAAACCATCGGAGAGGTCACACAGCAATACGGTCTTGACAGACTTTTATATCTGGTAGTTGTGATCTCCATCAATCTCGGTGTGATGAACCTTTTGCCGCTCCCCGCTCTTGACGGCGGTCATATTCTGATTTATCTGATCGAGGTCATCCGCGGAAAGCCCTTGAAAAAGGAGATCGAGGCGATCATCAATTTCGTCGGTCTTGTCTTACTTTTGGGATTGGCGATCATTATTGCTTTTAAGGATGTGTTTACACTGCTATGATTTACAATGACATTCGCAGAAGAACAAAAGAGATTACGGTTGGAAATTGCAAGATCGGAGGAACTCAACCGATCGCGATCCAATCGATGACCAATACGGACACAGAGAACGCGCAAAGCACCGTGGATCAGATCCGACGTCTGGAAGCCGCGGGCTGTGACGTCGTGCGCATCTCCGTGCCCACGCTGCGCGCGGCGGAAACGATTCTTGACATCAAGGATGCGGGAATTCGGATCCCGATCGTCGCGGATATTCACTTTGATTATAAAATTGCGTTGCGTTGCGCGGAGCTTGGATTTGATAAGATCCGCATCAATCCTGGAAACATCGGTTCAGACGAGCGCGTTAAGGCGGTTTGCAATGCTTGCGGTGAGCGCGGCATTCCCATCCGCATCGGTGTCAACAGCGGCTCTCTTGAGAAGCACATTTTGGAAAAGTACGGTGCTCCCACCAAGGAAGCCCTTTGCGAGAGTGCGATGTACCACGTTGCGCTGCTTGAGAAATTCGGTTTTTACGATATCCTCATTTCCATCAAGGCATCCACCGTTTCGGAAATGATTGCCGCCAACCGACTCCTGGCATCCCGATGCGACTATCCGTTGCATCTCGGTGTGACCGAGGCGGGCGGTGGAAATCGCGGCTTGATCAAAAGCTCCGTCGGTATCGGCTCGTTGCTTTGCGACGGGATCGGTGACACGCTGCGCGTGTCTCTTACGGACGATCCCATCGAGGAGATCGATGCGGCAAAGCAGATCCTTCACGCCGTTGGAATCGAAGGTCAGCGGGGCTTGGACATCGTAAGCTGTCCGACCTGTGCTCGTACAAAAATCGATTTAATTCCGCTTGTCAAGCGCTTCGAGGCGGCAATCAAGGAATCACACCTTGAAGGCGTACCCGTGAAGGTGGCTTTGATGGGATGTGTGGTCAACGGTCCCGGGGAAGCGAGAGAGGCGGACGTGGGAATCGCCGGAGGATGTGGGGAAGCAATGCTTTTCAAGCACGGAGAGATCGTAGAAAAGATTTCCGAGAACGAAATCATTGAACGACTGATCAGAGAGATTCGTATTTTGAAAGAACAAAAGCAGATATGAGCAAGAACTTACTTGAAATTTTCAATCGGTATTCACCGAACGAGCAGTTTGCCGAAATCCTACTTTCGGCAGACTCCGACGGGATCAGATTGCGAGTGGACAAGCCGCAGAGAATGATCGAAGCGACCGTCCCGTTTCCGCAAATCGTCCCCAAACGGACGCTCTACAAAATAGAAGAAGAAATTCGCGCGGCATACGATCTGAATGTCGTGCGAATTTTGCCACGCTATCGGAAGAATCTGTTTTCACGGGCGCAGATTCCGGATATTCTGATGGAAACCAACCGCCGTGGGATTGTTGCCAACGGATTTTTTAACCGTTGCAGCTACGAGCTCTCGGATGCTTCCCTGGATATTGAGATCCCGTTTTCGGAGAGCGGTGTGGAATTGATCTACGACGCGAAAACACCGCATCTGATGGAGGAGATCATTAAAGAGGAGTTTGATACCTCGGTGCGTGTCAACATCCATCACATGGAGGGAGAGGACTATCAAGCCTTCCAAAATTCCATGAAATCCTACGTGGATGAAATGGGACGCGAGGCAGCGAAGGCAGAGGTGGAATACCATGCGGCGCTGGAGGCGGGCGCCTTCCGTCAACGCGAGGAAGCGGTCGTTGAGGAGGAGAAGCCGATGCTTCCGCGCGCATCCTCTATTTATGAGGGGGAATGCCTCCCCGAAATCGGAGACGGCAAATGCAAGATCGGATTTTCCACGTTTGACATTTCCGAGCCGGAATACGTGTTTGGCGAGCCCTTTGAGATTACCCCGGTTCCGATTGCTTCGATCGACAGACCGCAGAGAAATATTGTAATCGTCGGTGAAATTTTCGGATTCACCAAGGAAGAAAGCCGCGGTGGAGAAAAGTTTGACATCACGTTCGATATTTTTGACGGAAATGCGTCCATCGAGCACCGCACCTTTGCTATGGAGCCCGAGGACGCGGATCAGATCTGCTCCATCCTTTCCAACGGCGCGACCGTTGCCATGCGCGGATATGCCAAGCGCGTGACGCGAAAAGGAAAGGCAGATATCGATTTTACCTTCTACTACACGGATATCGCAAAGATTTCCAAGCAGAAACGAAAGGATCGGGCAGAGAAAAAGCGTGTGGAGCTTCATTTGCATACCACGATGTCTACCATGGATGCCCTGATTGCTCCCGACGTTGCCGTAAAGACTGCCTTGAAATGGGGAATGCCTGCCGTGGCAATCACCGACCACGGAAACGTGCAGGGCTTTCCCGATGCGATGCTCGCTCTTGAAAAAGCCGCTCCCGACGGAAATTTCAAGGTCATCTACGGAATTGAAGCCTATTTTGTCAACAACACGGCAAGTGCCATTACGGGAAACTATAATCCCGATTTTCATTCCGAATGCGTTGTCTTTGATATCGAAACCACGGGACTTTCGGTTCAGAACTGTAAGATCACGGAAATCGGTGTCGTCAAGATCAAGGACGGCAAGGTGCTTGACCGTTTCAATACCTTTGTCAATCCCGAATGTCCGATCCCCGAGGAAATTGTAAAGCTGACGGGAATTACCGACGATATGGTTGCGGACGCCCCTAAGTATCCGCAGGCATTGAAGGACTTTTTCGATTTTATCGGTGCGGGCGACGGTGACTACAAGCCTCTTCTGATTGCCCATAACGCGAATTTTGATATCGGATTTATCCGACACTTTGCAGATGCCGCTGGGTTGCCCTTTGAAAACCCTTATCTTGACACCGTGGCACTGTCCAGACATATCAATCCCGATTTGAAAAAGCACACCTTGGATTCGATCGCCGATGCGTATCAGCTTGGAGACTTTAACCATCACCGCGCATGTGACGATGCTGAGATGCTTGCCATGATCTATTTTAAGATGATTGAGATCATGGAAAAATCGGATCTAAGGAATTTGAAGGCGCTTCAACAGGAAATGACCGAAAAGGCAGATCCCTTGAAGCTCAAGCCCTATCACCAGATCATCCTCGTGGAAAATCAGACGGGACTTAAGAACCTTTATAAGCTGATCTCCATGAGCTATCTGGATTATTATAAGCGTTTTCCGCGGATTCCCAAAACGGCGCTGGAAAAGCACCGCGAGGGCTTGATCATCGGCTCTGCCTGTGAAGCGGGAGAGCTGTTCAGAGCCATTCTTGAAAACAGACCGGAATCCGAAATTGAGGAGATCGTCAATTTCTACGATTATCTTGAAATCCAGCCGATTTGCAACAACCGCTTTCTGATCGCGGAAGGCTCGGTTGCCGACGATGAAGGCTTGCGCCAGCTGAACCGCCGCATTGTTGCCCTGGGTGAAAAGTATCATAAGCCCGTATGTGCGACGTGCGATGCACATTTCCTCAACAGCGAAGACGAATTGTACCGCAAAATCCTTTTGGCGGGACAGAAATTCAAGGATTTCGATAAGGACGTCGGCATTTATCTGCGTACCACGGACGAGATGCTGGAGGAGTTTTCCTATCTCGGCGAGGAAAAGGCGTATGAGGTCGTCGTTACCAATACCAACATGATTGCGGACCGTGTCGAGCAGGTGCGTCCCATTCCCAAGGGAAACTATACCCCCGAGATGGAGGGCGCGGAGCAGGAGCTTCAGGACATGTGTTGGGAGAGAGCCAAGAGCATGTACGGAGATCCGCTTCCCGAAATTGTTTCCGCACGTCTTGAAAAGGAGCTGACCTCCATTATCAAAAACGGATTTGCCGTACTGTACCTCATTGCGCAAAGGTTGGTTCACTACAGTGAGGAGCAAGGATATCTTGTCGGCTCGCGCGGATCTGTCGGCTCATCCTTTGTCGCTACCATGGCGGGTATTTCCGAGGTGAACCCCTTGCCGCCGCACTACTACTGTCCCAACCCTGCGTGCAAGTATAACGAGTTTTTCACGGACGGATCTGTCGGATCGGGATTTGATCTGCCCGATAAAATGTGTCCGAAGTGTGGAACGAAGTACCGCGCGGACGGACATGACATCATGTTCGAGACCTTCCTCGGATTCTACGGTGATAAATCACCCGATATCGATTTGAACTTTTCGGGGGACGTACAAGGGCGCGTCCACAAATACACGGAGGAGCTCTTCGGTGAAGGACACGTCTTCCGTGCGGGAACGCTCGGTACTCTTGCAGATAAGACTGCGTACGGATACGTTGCCAAATACGTGGAGCAGAAGGGAATCAGTCTTCCGCGCGCGGAAATGAACAGACTGGTGATGAACTGTCTCGGTGTCAAGAAAACAACAGGACAGCACCCGGGCGGAATCATTGTCGTTCCTCAGCAGTATGACGTCTATGATTTTACTCCCGTACAGCACCCCGCAGACGATCCGAATTCCGACATCGTCACGACGCACTTTGCGTTTTCGTATCTGCATGATACGATTTTGAAGCTTGACGAGCTCGGACACGATATGCCTACCAAGTATAAGTGGCTGGAAACCTTTACGGACACCTCGGTGCTGGACGTTGCCATGAACGACCGTTCGGTTTACGAGCTCTTTGAATCGACAGCTCCCTTGGGAATTCGCCCCGAGGATATCGAGGGCTGTACCATCGGAACGTACGGACTTCCCGAATTGGGAACGCCCTTCATTCAGCAGGTACTGCTGGATGCAAAGCCGAGGAACTTTGCGGACCTTTTGCAGATTTCGGGATTAACGCACGGAACCAACGTGTGGCTCGGAAACGCGCAGGATCTGATCAAGGAAGGGATCTGCGATATTTCACGTGTCATAGGAACGCGTGACGGTATCATGCTGGATATGATTCGCTACGGCTTGGAAAACGCGATGGCATTCAAGATCATGGAGGCGGTACGAAAGGGAAAGGGGCTGACGCCCGAATGGGAGGCGGCAATGGTGGAGCACGGTGTTCCCGAATGGTACATCCTTTCCTGTAAAAAGATCAAGTATCTGTTCCCGAAGGCGCATGCGGCGGCATACGTTATGTCGGCGATCCGTCTTGCGTGGTATAAGGTTCATAAGCCGGTTGAATTTTACTGCACGATGTTTACCGTCGCCCCCAACGGCTTTGATGCACAGATCGTCATGGGTGGAAAATCGAACGTAGTTGCCGTCATGCGGGATATACAGAAGCGCGGAAAGGAAGCCTCTCCCAAGGAGCAGGCAAGCGTTACGGTGCTTCAATTGATCAATGAAGCCATGGCGCGCGGTGTGCGCTTCTTGCCCGTCGATCTGCAAAAATCCCATTCCTATGCATTCCTTCCTGAAAATGGAGCGATCCGCATGCCGTTTTCTTCCTTGCCGGGACTTGGAGAGAATGCTGCCCAGAATATCATCTCGGCACGCGAGGAAGAGCCCTTCTTTTCGGTGGAGGATCTCCAGATCCGTGCCAAGATCAGTAGAGCGGTCATTGAGATGCTGCGTTCCAACGGTGTTTTGGATAACGTGAGTGAAACGGATCAGCTGACGATGACCTTTTAAAAAAACAATGGGGGTGTCTCAAATTGAAATTTTGAGACACCCCCAAGGGGCTCGGCAGATTTAGGCGAGAAGCGTCGAATTCGGGGCGTG
>JAZSMX010000151.1:0-6769 GCA_045536125.1 Eubacteriales bacterium
CCTTGATGGCCTCTACGCCGGGAGCGAGGATCTTGCGGGGATCGAAGCCCTTGCCTACGAGGTCCTTGCCTTCCTCGATGTACTTACGGGTAGCGGCGGCGAAGGTGAGCTGGCACTCGGTGTTGACGTTGATCTTGGAAACGCCAAGAGAAATGGCTCTCTTGATCATATCCTCGGGAATACCTGTACCGCCGTGAAGAACGAGAGGCATATCGCCAACCTTATCGGAAATTGCCGCAAGGGTATCGAAGGAAAGTCCCTGCCAGTTTGCGGGATACTTACCGTGAATGTTACCGATCCCTGCTGCCAGCATGGTGACGCCAAGATCAGCAATCATCTTGCACTCATCGGGATCTGCGCACTCACCCATGCCAATGACGCCATCCTCTTCACCACCGATCGCTCCAACCTCAGCCTCAAGGGAAAGTCCCTTTGCTGCGCAAACGTTGATCAGCTCAGTGGTCTTCGCAACGTTTTCCTCGATCGGATAGTGAGAGCCGTCGAACATGATGGAGGAAAATCCTGCATCAATGCACTTATAGCATGCTTCGTACGTTCCGTGGTCAAGATGGAGTGCTACGGGAACGGTGATCTTGAGTTCATCGATCATTCCCTTCACCATATCCGTAACCGTCTTAAAGCCGCACATATACTTGCCGGCGCCCTCGGAAACACCGAGAATGACAGGAGAGTTCAACTCCTGTGCGGTCTGGAGAATCGCCTTGGTCCACTCCAGGTTGTTGATATTGAACTGACCGACTGCATAGTGACCGGCCTTTGCTTTGGTAAGCATTTCCTTTGCAGAAACTAACATAATAAACCTCCTGTTTT
This sequence comes from Eubacteriales bacterium, assembly GCA_045536125.1. GTDB lineage: Bacteria > Bacillota > Clostridia > Oscillospirales > CAG-272 > UMGS1865. Next base: position 832 of record JAZSMX010000151.1, read on the forward strand.
TGAAATCGAATCAAACAATAACATTATATACCAAACTTCACCAAAAATCAAGTCTTTTTTAAAGTTAAACGCAACTTTTTGAAAAAACTTATGAAGTCCACTCATAAGGACATACTATTTTCACAATCGATGAAAAAACGGAGCATGTTATGGAAAAGAATCATCACTCTCTTTCACAAGGCAAAATCGTGCCTTTGATTATAAAGCTCTCCATCCCAAACGCCGTTGGATTGCTCGTTGTCAGCGCATACTCCCTGGCGGATTCCTTTTTCGTATCCGCGCTTGGAAACGATGCCACAGCCGCCGTCGGCGTCACGTTTTCCTTGCACGTTCTGATGCAAGCGGTCGGTTATACACTTGGGATGGGGGCGGGAAGCCTTCTGTCACGCGCCCACGGACGGGGGGATCGGGAAGCTGCAAACGTCTTTGCCTCCGCAGCCTTCCTTCTGACGATGCTCATCTCTTTCCTTATCACCCTCGGGGGGCTTACGTTCCGCGTACAGATTCTACACTTTCTCGGAGCAACGGATGCCATTCTGGATGCCGCGCTGATTTATGCAACGCCCCTGTTTCTCTCCGCTCCCGCGATGTGCGGTACCTTTGTTCTCAGTCAGCTTTTGCGAGCGGAAGGTCGGGCACTCTATGCCATGGTGGGACTTGTTGTGGGAAGTCTTTTCAATATTGTGCTCGATCCGATCCTGATCAATACCATGGGGCTTGGAATTTCGGGTGCCTCGATTGCCACGTTGATTAGCCAGACACTCGGATTTTTGGTTCTTTTATCTGCATTTTGGAGACGGGTAAGCGACCTTGACATTCTCAAAATCAAGCTACCACGTCTCGATAGCGTAAAAAAAATTCTGATCACAGGACTTCCCTCTTTGCTGCGGCAAGGGCTTTCGGGAGTTTCTGCCATTCTTCTCAACCGTGCCGCGGCAGAAATCAGCGGCGATGCAATCTCCGCAATTTCTCTGGTTACAAGACTCTTTTTGCTCGTATTTGCCTTTTGTCTCGGCATCGGGCAAGGAATGATCCCCGTTGTGGGCTACAACATGGGTGCGGGCAACGTCGAAAGAATGAAAAAAGCATTCCTCTTTTCCACCGTGGCTTCAAGTATTACCATGTTCATTCTCAGCATTACGCTCTTTCTTTTTGCTTCCCCGATCCTCACTCTGTTCGGAGCGAGTGAGGGCGCGCTCGGAATCGGAAGTGTCGCATTGCGGGCACAGAGTGCCGTGTTGGTGCTTCACGGCGCAATTACCTGTACCATTCTTTTTTTGCAGGTCACGGGAAGATCGTTGTCGGGAACACTTCTTGCCGCAGGTCGCCAAGGAATCTTTTTTCTTCCCTTGATCTTTCTTCTCCCTGCCCATTTTGGAGAGGTAGGCCTTGCCTTGACACAACCCCTCTCGGATGCTCTGACCTTCCTTTTGACACTGCCGTTTTTGATCCGCGCATACAAAGCTCTCAACAAAACAGAGAGCGCGGAGCTTCCCCATTCGTAATTCGAAAAGCCGTCGCACCGAGCATAACGTGCGGCGGCTTTTTTCTGCGCACCGAATCCGCAAAATTCCGCAAAACCTCCGCAAATACGTTTTATGACGCGACACTCACATCATATTGATCCGCAGTCCGACGCACATGAAATTTCTTTAAAAAACTTTTTTGGGAAACCTTCCGTTTTTTTACAAAAAACATAGACAAAACCAATAAAAAGTGTTATAATAAATTATATATGCCAAAAAGGAGATCTCCATGGAAATCATCAATCTCTATCCCGGCTCCTTCGGTTCGAATTGCTACGTCCTTTTTTCGGGCGGGCACGCAGCGGTCGTAGATCCTTCCGCAAATGCGCAAACCGTTCTCGAAGCAATCCGTAAGCGTGATGCCGTGCTTGATTTTATTCTCCTGACACACGGTCATTTTGATCATATCCTCTCCCTTGACGAATTAAGAGAAAAAAGCGGTGCTCCCGCCTACATTCACAAGGCAGATGCGGATATGCCGAGCGATGCACACAAAAACGCATTCTATTACTTTTTCCAAAAGGAGCACACCTATCGGACACCGGAGCACACCTTGGTAGACGGTGATATTCTCTCCCTGGGTACAACGCCCATTCGCGTCATCCACACACCGGGACACACACAAGGCTCTGTGTGCTATCTATGCGGTGAAGATGTGCTTTTGACAGGTGACACGCTCTTTGACGGAAATTACGGTAGATTTGACCTTTACGGCGGTGACGGAGAAACGCTCTTTTCTTCCCTGGCATCTCTCAAAAAAATGAACGCGGGTATCACGATTTACCCGGGGCACGGTGATTCTTCCAAGCTTGGAAGAGCCCTTCGTCTGATCGGAATCTGATGCCCATGACTCCCAAGAAAGGATTTTTACAGAATGGATTATCAAAAGCTTGCCGAACTTCTGTTCCCGAACGTTCAAAAAACCCCCGCCGAGATCGAGGCGGATTTTCCTCAGCGCGAGCTTCCCGAAGGGGCGAAGGTCACGCGCTTTGCCCCCAGCCCTACAGGATTCGTCCATTTCGGAGGACTCTTCCCTTCCACCATCGGTGAGCGTCTTGCCCACCAAAGCGGCGGTGTTTTCTATCTTCGCATTGAGGATACCGACGCCAAGCGCGAGGTAGACGGTGCCGCAGAAGGACTGATCCGTACACTGGCGCACTACGGCATTCACTTTGACGAGGGTGCTGTGATCGGTGCGGACGGCAGCATTTGCGACAAGGGAAATTACGGACCTTACCGTCAAAGCGAGCGCGGACCGATCTATCACGTATTTGCAAAACAGCTCGTCAAGGAAGGAAAGGCATACCCCGTCTTTACCACCCGCGAGGAGCTGGAAGTGCTCAATGCCACCGATAAAAAGGCGGAAATCAAGGCGAAGGATTGGCATGAGGATCAAAGTGGGCAAAAGGAACAAATGCTTCGCGCACGCAATATCACCTTGGATGAGGTGGAGGAGCATCTGCGCGCAGGAAACCCTTTTGTGCTTCGTCTGCTTGCCGACGGTGATCCCGAAAAGAAGACTCCCTTCGTCGATCTGATCAAGGGAAAGCTTGAGGTTCCCGAAAACGACGAAGACTTTGTCCTCCTCAAATCCGACGGAATTCCGACCTACCATTTTGCTCACGCAGTAGATGACCATTTGATGGGAACTACCCACGTCATTCGCGGTGAGGAATGGTTGCCGAGCCTTTCCAAGCATATCATGCTCTTCCGTTATCTCGGATTCCGTCTTCCGAAATACATGCATATCGCGCAGATCATGCGCCTTGATGAAAACGGAAACAAAAAGAAGCTTTCCAAGCGTGATATGGGTGCAAACATGGACGACTACAGTCGCATGGGCTATTCCCCTGCTTGTGTATGCGAATATATCATGACACTCCTCAACTCCAACTACGAGGAATGGCATATGCAGAATCCGGAGAAGCCCTACACAGAGTTCCCCTTCAGCATCAAGAAAATGAGCAATTCGGGTTGCCTTTTCGATTTCGACAAATTGAACGACGTTTCCAAGAATATCATTTCACGCATGAGCGCGGATGAGGTTTACATGGAAGCATCCTCATGGGCAAATACCTACGATCCCGACTTCGGCGCACTCCTGACACAGAATCCCGATTACGCAAAATCGATCTTTGCGATCGGACGCGGCGGGAAGAAGCCGCGTAAGGATTTTGCAACCTGGGCAGATACCAAGCCTTATATGGGATTTTTCTATGATGAGCTCTTCACTCTTGTGGATGCGTACGATGAGAAATTCGACAAATCGGAAATCAAGAGCGCACTCCTTGCTTTTCTTGCCACCTACGATCCTACGGATGATATGAACACGTGGTTTGAAAAGGTCAAGGCAGTCGCTCGCGAAATTGGCTATGCGGATGATATGAAGGCTTACAAGGCGACTCCCGACGCATTCCGCGGAAATATCGCGGACGTCAGCATGTTCTTGCGCGTTGCCGTTACCGGAAAGCTCAATGCTCCCGATCTTTACACGGTGATGCAGATCCTCGGTGAAAAGACCACACGTGCCCGCATCGAGGCAATGATTGAAAAACTTTGACAGATACCAAGAAAGGCTTTGGATAAAACAATGGCAGAAATGGAAAGAAACTTTATACAGGATCTGATCGACAGCGATCTCACCGCCAATCCCGGCATGAAGGTGCATACCCGCTTCCCTCCCGAACCGAACGGATATTTGCATATCGGTCACTGTAAAGCGCTTTGCGTAGACTTCGGAACTGCGCGCAAATACGGTGGTGTTTGCAACCTCCGTATGGATGATACCAACCCCGCAAAGGAAGACACCGAGTACGTCGATGCGATCAAGGAGGATATCCACTGGTTGGGATTTGACTGGGAGGATCGCTTCTATTACGGATCAGACTATTTTGAAAAGGATTACGAGCTTGCCGTTGGCTTGATCAAAAAAGGATTGGCTTACGTTTGCGAGCTGTCCGCCGAGGAATTCCGCGATCCCAAATATTGCGGAGATCTGACGCACCCCGCAGTTTCCCCGTGGCGTGACAGACCAATCGAGGAAAGCCTGGATCTTTTTGAACGTATGAAGAACGGAGAATTTCCCGAAGGAAAATATACGCTTCGGGCAAAAATCGATCTTGCCTCCGGTAACTTCTGTATGCGCGACCCTGTCATTTACCGCATCAAGTACGTAGACCATCACCGTCAGGGCAACCGTTGGTGCATCTATCCGATGTATGACTACGCGCATCCGATTCAGGATGCGCTGGAAGGAATCACGCATTCCCTTTGCTCTTTGGAATACGAGATTCACCGTCCGCTTTACAACTGGGTACGCGACAACGTTGAAATTCCGGGCAACCCCGTCGGCTTCCCCCGTCAGATCGAATTTGCCCGTCTGAACATCACCTATACCGTTCTCTCCAAGAGATTCTTGCGCACTTTGGTTGAGAGCGGCGCGGTTGACGGATGGGATGACCCCCGTATGCCCACGCTGTGCGGTCTTCGCCGCCGCGGGTATACGGCATCCTCCATTCTCGATTTCATCAACCGTACAGGCGTTGCAAAATCCGACAGTCTCGTTGACATCCGTCAATTGGAGGCATGCTTGCGCGAGGAGCTCAACCTCAAAGCACAGCGCCGCATCGCCATCGAGCATCCCATCAAGCTTGTCATCACCAATTACCCCGAGGACAAGGTGGAATACTTCTCCGTTTCCAACAATCCCAACGACGAATCGGCAGGAACACGTGAGCTCCCCTTCACGCGCGAGGTCTATATTGACGCATCCGATTTTGCAGAAGTCCCGCCTCCCAAGTTCTTCCGCCTCAAGCCCGACGGTGAAGTGCGTCTCATGGGTTCCTATATCGTCCGTTGCAATGAGATCGTCAAAAACGAGGACGGAACAATCAAGGAGATCCTCTGTACCGCAGATCTTGAAACGGCAAACGGCATGCCCACCGACGGCAGAAAAATCAAGGGAACCATACATTGGCTCTCTGCCGCTTATGCCAAGGATGCAACACTCCATCTTTACAACAATCTGACCACGTTGGAGAACCCCTCCGACAAGCCCGACGGTAAAGATTACACCGATTTCATCAATCCCGAATCTCTCATCGTTGTCAAGAATGCAAAGATCGAGCCCTCTTTGGAGAATGCCGCCCCCGGTGAACAGTTCCAGTTCGTCCGTTTCGGCTACTTCTGCAAGGATACCAAATATGAAAACACCTTCAACCGTGTGGTTGGACTGAAGGACAGCTTCCCGAAAAACTGACCGAACACAAACGAAGGGGGTGTCTCAAATGCATTTTGCATTTGGTCGACACCCCCGTGGTTTTTGCTTGACGGCTCGACGCCGTCATTTTCGCCCATCGTTCTATCAAATTTTATAGTATTTTTAAGCGAAAACCGCAAATTTCCCGGCGCAA
>JAZSMX010000110.1:0-21630 GCA_045536125.1 Eubacteriales bacterium
GAGATCTCAAGAAGAGATACGTCGAACGTACCGCCGCCAAGGTCGAAGACCATGATGTTCTGGTTGTCTTCCTTATCCATACCGTATGCAAGTGCTGCAGCGGTCGGCTCGTTGATGATACGAAGCACTTCAAGTCCTGCGATCTTACCCGCATCCTTGGTTGCCTGACGCTGCGCGTCGGAGAAATATGCGGGAACGGTGATGACTGCCTGGTTCACGCTTGTTCCGAGATAGCTCTCCGCATCCGACTTCAGCTTCTGCAGAATCATTGCGGAAAACTCCTGGGGAGTATAGGACTTATCGTCGATTGCCTTCTTGTAGCCGCTTCCCATTTCTCTCTTGATGGAAATGATCGTGCGGTCGGGGTTGGTGATTGCCTGTCTCTTGGCAACCTGACCTATCATTCTTTCACCCGTCTTGGAAAACGCAACGACGGAAGGTGTGGTTCTCGCGCCTTCGGGATTGGGGATTACAATGGGCTCAGAGCCCTCGTAAACCGCAACGCAGGAGTTGGTAGTACCAAGATCGATTCCAATAATTTTTCCCATGATTAAAAACCTCCATAATATAATAAATCAATGTTTTATTCTCAATTCAGTGTCGTTCAGTTCGCAACCTTGACCATTGCATAGCGGATGACCTTATCCCCTTTGCAGTAGCCTCTTTGGAAAACCTCGACAATTTCACCCTCGCCGTATTGGTCATCCTCAACGTGCATCACGGCATTGTGAAGATTGGGATCGAAGGTGCCCGTTTCAATCTCGGTCACGCCCATCTTCTGCAGAGCATCGTCAAATGCCTTGACGGTCAATTCAAGTCCCTTTGCAACCGCCTCGTAATTGTCTGACTTCCCCGCTCTTTCAAGATTGTCAAGAATCGGAAGAAGATTCGAAATACAATCACTGTAAGCATCGGCATAAATGCCGTCCTTCTCCTTGGCGCTTCTCTTGCGGAAATTATCGTATTCTGCCATCATCCGCATATATTTATCATTTGCGGCATCGCATTCCGCCGTTTTGGCTTCCAATTGCTTCTTTAATTCTTCAATCTCTGCCTCAAGCTTTTTTGCCTTTTTCTTTTCCGCCTTTGTTTCCGTAGCTTCGGAAGCCCCTACGGTCTCCTCTGCGGAGTCCTGCTTTACTTCCGTTTCTTCAGCCGTGTTTTTATTTTCCGACATCGGGTTCTCCTCCGTTCAACTGTTTATTTGTATGGATCAGATTGGAAATATTTCCGCTCAATTCCTCAAGTGTTGCAAGAACACGCGCGTAATCCATACGGCGCGGTCCGATCACTCCGATCGCTCCCAAGGTCTTTCCGTCCTTGACGATCGGCTTGAAAACCAAAGCGGAATTGTTCATGACCTTGACCTGGCTTTCCGAGCCGATCACAACGTTGATATCCTCGCTCTCCGTCTGGGAAACGAGATTCAGAATATCCTCTTTTTTCTCAAGTGTTCCAAGAAGCGCCTGAAGCTGCCCCATATCACTGTATTCGGGATACTGCAAAAGTCTGTCCAGTCCACTCACACGCATCTCGCCGTCATCCAATTCGTTAAGCAGATCGTAAATGACCTTGATGACACCCGAGATCATGTATCCGTCAACCCCCATCTCGGATTCCAGCTTCATCATAATGGGCAACGTGATCTCGTGTGCTGCCAGTCCTGTCATGCATTCGTTGAGCACGCGCGAAAGCTTTGTGACCGCCGTTTGATTGAACGTCGGCATTTCCGAATGAATGTGCTTGGTTTTGACGTTCCCGAGCGAATCCACCGCAACGAGAATGTAGTGATCCGCTTCCAGATAAATGGTGTCAAATTTTTTAATGAACACCGAATTCACACGGGGCTTGACTGCGATTCCCGTATAGTTGGTCATACTGGAAGCAAGATTGGAGGCTGCCAAAAGAATCTGATCCAGCTCCCCCATCTTCGCCTTCAGCAATGCGTTGATCTGCGCAATCTCATTGGTCGTCATCGCATACTTTTCAATCAGGGAGTCCACGTAAAAACGGTATCCCAGCTCACTCGGAACACGTCCTGCGGATGCATGCGGCTGCTCAAGATATCCCATGCTTTCAAGCTCCGCCATCTCATTCCGGATGGTAGCAGAAGAGCAGTTCAATTGCTGATTTTGCAAAATATACTTGGAGCCAACCGGTTCGCCACCTTCGATATGTGCATCAACGATTGCTTTTAATATTTGCTTTTTTCGTTCTGTCAATCCACCTTTTTCAGTAGCCATCACCGATTTACTCCTTTCCTTGTTTGTTTTAGCACTCTTTTAGTCCGAGTGCTAAACCACGGTACAAATTTACCACTTTTTTTGTGTTTTGTCAAGTGTTTTTTTCAATAAACTTGTGAACGTTTTGTAAATATAAAGGAAGAGTGCTAAAAGGGGGTGTCTCAAATGCATTTTGCATTTGATCGACACCCCCGTGGTTTTTGCTTGACGGCTCGACGCCGTCATTTTCGCCCATCGTTCTATCAAATTTTATAGTATTTTTAAGCGAAAACCGCAAATTTCCCGGCGCAAAAAAGCCTACCGTCGGCTTTTGCGCGCGGGGGCTTCGTCAGTGACTCAGCCCCTTTTTTAAAGAAGGAGCATACAAAGCGCCCCCAGAACAATCACAAATGAGAAGTTGTACGCCGAAAATTTGGCAAGATAAGAGCCTGCACGCCCCGGATTGTGAGCAACGTATTCACGGAAGGAAATGAGGCTTGCCAAAGAAGCAATCAAGGTTCCCGTGCCGCCAATGTTGACACCGAGGAGAAGGGCGGGATAATCCGTTGTGAACTGAGAAAGCAGAACGGCTGAGGGAACGTTGCTGATGAATTGACAGGAAAGAATGCTTACAAGCAATGTGTTCTTTGCCAAAAGTGCGGAGAAAAGCTCACTGACCGCCGGAATGCGTGCCATGTTTCCTGCAAAAATGAAGAAGCAGAAGAAGGTCGCGAGCAGTCCGTAATCCACTTGCTTCAATGCGCTCCGATCAAGAACAAGAAGGGCGGCGGGGATGAGGATCAATCCCAACCAGTAAGGAACGATACGAAATACGATGATGATGGAAAAAGCAAACAAAAAAAGATAAACGACCGTGCGCTTGACGGGAAGACGGTAATAAGAGGGCTCATGGACGGAAAGCTTTTCACGGGGAAGGAAGAGGCAGCAGATGGTGATCAATGTAATCGATGCTAAGAAGGGGAGCAGCATAATGCTCATGAATTCGCCCGTGGGGATATTGAATTTGCTGTACAGATACAAATTTTGAGGATTGCCGAACGGAGTCAGCATTCCACCGAGATTTGCTGCAATGTTTTGCATAATGAACACGAATGCCATGTGGCGACCGTTCCCCGTAGAGGAAAGTACAAAATAGCCAAGAGGAAGAAAGGTCAGGAGCGCCATGTCATTGCTGATGAGCATAGAACCGAGGAACGTAATGTAAACCAAGGCGAGCACCGACATACGAAGAGTCCCTGTAAGAGAGATGATCTTTTGTGCCAACACCGTGAAAAACTTGATGTTTTTCAAGGCACAGATCACAGCAAGAGTGCAGAAAAGGCAGGTGAGTGTTTTCCAATCAAAATAGGAAAGATACTCCCTGTCGGGCGGAACAATGCAAGATGTGACGATGGCAAGGACAATGGCGACCACAAGGACAACGTTTTTACGAAGCCACGAAAAAAGCTCCGACATCAACCGATGGAGATCCACCGAGTGCCGATGAAAATTCTTTTGGAAGGTCATAATTCCGATCCTTTCTGCGAAAATCCGCAACGGTCGTAATTATACTCCCAATATCGGCTGATGTCAAGAGCTTTTTAACCAGTTGAAATAAATTTAGAACAATGCCTATAAAAGGTCGATGAAAGAGTGTCAATCCTTGTCACAAAGACAAATGCTTACCGTTGCCCCCAAGGGGACAGAATAAATGCGAACGTCGTCGGGGGCTTTTCCGAACAGCTCCTTTACGGCTTTTGCGTAGCATGAGAGCTGATCCGCGTGACGGGAGGCGAGACGCTCCCGATAAAACTCGGGATGTTCCTTTTCTTCTGCGGTGAGACGGTCTGTTTTATAATCCACTAGAATAATTCGCCCATCCTTCATGCAGAGAATGAGGTCGATCGAGCCCTGCACGAAAATTTGTTGTCCCCGAAGACGGCAAGCAAGGGAAGGCTGCTTTGTCAATTCTTCCATGGGAATCAGAATTCCGAACGTCTGCTCCCGTCGGTATTCCTTGGCATCAAGGATCAAGGACATCAGATCGCTTTTTTGGAATGCCTCAAGACTTGATTTTTGAAGAAGGGAAACCGCATCCCTTGAAAGAAATCCGTTCTCCACCAAACGGTTACATTCGGCGTCCACACCGTTTTCGAAAAGTTTTTTAAAATCACAAAATTCAAGGAACGAGTGCATCGCGCTTCCGATATCGGTTGCGCTTGCACGGCGGCTGTTGGAAAGAAGTGCTTCAAAGGAAGGGGAAGCGCGCATCATCTCAATTTGCGCTGCAAGAGCCGACGAGTCATCCTCTGCGGTCAGCGTGTCGAGAATATCGGAATGGAGCTTGGACGCGGCAAGCTTTGAAGGAATTCCCTCGGGAAGCTGTTCCGGATAAACGAACTTCTTTTCCGCTGCTTGAATATGAGCATAGCGTAGGGAGACTTCGTCTTCTGACTTGACCGTTTCTTTTTGACTTGCATTGGTATCCAGTGGGATCCCTGCCTCCACCGATCCCAAGGGATGATGAATCAAGCGACAGGGGAACTCCCGCTCAACTCCTCTCATGGCGGCGAGCATCCATTTCAAGGTGGTGCCGGTGTCCAGAATTGCAGATCTGTTTTTGTAAGTGATCTCCTCTGCGGAGGCAAGGGCATTTTCCCATTTGCCCTTGATCGTTCCCGTTACGTAAAGTCGCTCGCGTGCTCTGGTAAGAGCAACGTAGAGCGTTCGTATATGCTCCTCTGTTCCGTCAAGGTCAATGCGGAGCTTGACAGCATCGTGAAGGACGGTGGATTCAATGCACCCGTTTTCGCGGTTGAACAGCTTTGCGGCTGCCCCCAGATCGCGGTGATAGACCAAATTCTTTTTGAGGTCGTCCTTGTTAAACTGCGTTCCCGTAGAGCAGACGAAAACGACGGGAAATTCCAAGCCCTTCGAATGATGTACCGACATGAGCGTGACTGCGCTTTGGGGTGGCTTGAAGCCGTCGGCAGAAATCTTTCCGCTCTCCGTCAGCTTTGAAAAGTAGGAGAGAAATTCGTAAAGTCCGTGGAAGGAGGAGGCTTGTGCGAGGCGCGCTTGATCGTAGAGGAAAAGAAGCGCGGGGGAGGTTGCGTATGGAAGAAATGCTTGATCCAAATAGAGAAGACGTAAAAACTTATCTGCCGATAGAACCGCAGAATTCTTACGGAACGAGGCAAGACGCTTTAAAAACGCGTTGGATTTTATGGCGAGTGCTCCGTCTCCCTCGGCGCTGACCAAGAGAGCGTCGTACATGGCGCATTCCTTGCCCGCAGCATTGCGGATTTCGGTCAGCTCGGTCAAGGTAAATCCACCGAGCTCGGAAAGCAAAAACTCAGTCAAGGGAAGATCGCGGTAAGGATTGTCCACGGCACGGAGCAAATTCAGCGTGGTGATCAGGATCGGATCGGACAGAAGCTCGGATTGAACGGAGGCTCCAACGGGAATATTGAGCGCATTCAATGCTTGAATGTATGCGCCCCACGGTCTTCTGGTCTGTGTCAGAATTGCAATATCCTTTGGGGTGATGCGCTCACCGCTGTCAAGTGTCCCCTCACGCAGCAGACGTGATATTTCCGCAGCGGTCCAAAGCGCCTCGTCGTGAAGCTCGTTTTCGTTTTTCGAGTCCTCCTCTTCCTCTTCTTCTTCCTTCGAGGAGCTTTTTGCATCAAAGACCGAAAATACAACGGGTACGGGGTGACCGTCGGGAAGTGCGTCGGGCATTTTTTTGGAGAACACGAGATCGTCTTCCTCGCGGTATCCGATGCTTTTTTCGCAGGCAGAGAACAAAAATCCGCAAACGCGGTTGGCAAAACGGATGACGGATTCGTTACAGCGGAAATTATCCGACATGAATACGCAGACACCGTCGGCTTGCTCAGCACGCTCTTCGTTGTAAAGAGGGAATGCGCGTCGGTAGTCGGCAAAGATGGAGGGATCACTTCCTCTGAAGCCGTAAATGCTTTGCTTGATATCACCGACCATAAAGCGGTTGCCCTCTCCGATGCGCGCAAAGATGCTGTCTTGAATGAGGTCTACGTCCTGATATTCATCGATGTAAACCGCATCGTATTCTTTGGCAAGATCCTTGGCAAAGGGAGTGGGAGAGCCGTCCTTTTCATTGAGCATGGAGTAGAGCATCGTACGAACGTCGTTGTGCTCGAATACACCCTTTTCGCGTTTTTCGCTCAACAGAGCGTCCCTGTAATCACGATAGAAGCTATGGAGCATGGAGAGCACGAACGCGGTATTTTGCATCTGCATGGGAATCTCTTCCGCGGGAGTTTTTAAAAGCTCTGCGGCACGGGAGAGATCTGCTTTGAATTTTTTGCGTCTTGTCTGATACAAAATGATCTCGTCCGTTTTTTGAACCCGACCGCGAGGAAGATCCGCAAGGGAGGAATCAAGGATACATGCGCGCGCTGACGGATAGTCGGGCTTGCTCAATGCTTCAAGGAGCGTGCGGCATACGGCAAGATCTCCGCTGACGGCGGGTGTATATTTCTGCGCAAGCTCGGGAGAAAGCGTCAGATGCTCCGTAACGCGCAAGAGAGCTTCCTTGTGAAGCGAAAACCGTTCCCAAAGATACGCATGAATCTCTTTTCCGAAGGCGGATGTGAAGAAATCGCGGTCAGCGGCATTCTCGAGCTCATGCGCGCATACCAAAAGACGGTCGATGCCGAGCGGATCGGAAGAAAAGCATTCGTAAAAATCCAAGAGCGTTTGATGAAGCTTTCCGTCGCTGCGTCCCGACATCAGATTGTCAAGAACTCTTGCAAAATCATTTTCTGAGATCCCTTCGATGGAAGGCGAATCCTCCGTACGTTTGTCATGCTTTTTGTAATATGTATCCAAAAGGTCAGAGAGTATGTCATATTTGATTGCCGAAAGCTCCTTTTCGTCGGCAAGACGGAAGGAGGCAGGAAGGGAAAGCTGCTCAAAATTGGATCTGACCGCTTTTTGGAAAAAGGAGTCGATGGTGGAAATCTGTGCGCTTCCGAGAAGAAAGAGCTGTCTTGAAAGATGCTCGTTTTCCGGCTCTTCCGCCATAGCTGTACTCAGAGCTTCTGCGATTCTGCCCTTCAGCTCCGCGGCGGCAGCTCGTGTAAAGGTAACGATCAGCATACGTGAAAGATCGGCAGGAGTGTCGCGATCCAAAAGGGAACGGATGATGCGCTCTGTCAGAACGCTTGTTTTTCCGGAGCCGGCCGCTGCAGAGACCAAAAGATTCTTTCCTTTGATCGACATTGCGGCTTCCTGTGAGGGAGTCCACGATCTTGCCATTCTTATCACTCCTTTCTGCATGCTTGATCGCAATGAGGCTTGATCGGACAGAAGGCGCAGGCTTCCTCGGAGGGCGTTTTGTGCGCCTCTCCCGAAAGCATGCGCTCTGCAATCTCGGAGACTGTTTGGCACATGTCCTCACAAAGCGCCCGAATTTCCTCGGCACTTTGCTTTTTGAGTCCCTTTGCGTAAGCTGAACTTTTTGTTTGGTTGGCAGCCCCCTTTAATTCCTCGGCATCCAGGCAAAAGCCGCTTCGCTTGACGCTTGAGCTTCCTTTTTCGGTTTTGACGTAGATATATTGCGCGCCATACGGAAGAGCGTGGGGATTTGACGAAAGATAGGCAAAAAGATAAAGTATAAGCTGAATATCCATGCCTGTTTGTACGTCCCGCGGGGAGAAAATATGCTCACCCGTTTTGTAATCGACCACGCGGACATAGATTTGCCCGTCTTTTTCATACATGTCGACACGGTCGATCTTTCCCGTCAATGCCACGGTGGAACCGTCCCTAAGTGTCAGTGTGACGGGAGGGAGAGAGCCATCCTCGTGTTTCCCGATCGGCTTTTCGAAATCAACGGGAACAAATTCACTTGTGCGAATTTCCTCTAAGATGTCACGGAGCATCAAAAGCGCAAGCCTGCGAAGCCTTGCAAACAAATGCATCAAACGGTGATCCGTGGGGGGAGAGTAAGGGAAGAGGAGGGTGACGTATTCCGAAATGATACGGTCTGCAAGTGCTTCGACCTCGCTGTCGTCGGGAAGACGGAGGCGTCCGTCCTCACCGAGAGAAGCATGCAAAAAGTTTTCGAAAATGTAGTGGAGAAACGTTCCGTCATCCGCATATTTCGGGGTGGAATCCACTTCTTCGCGAAGCTTGAGAATATAGGAGGCATAGTGCCGATAAGGACAGAGCACGAAGCTTTTGATCCTTGATTGAGACAAGTACAGTGTGATGGCGGATTCTGTGGGAGGGGCGGATAGAGGTAGTGGGGGTGACGTCCTTTGATCCTCGTTGCATGCGGAGGCGATTTTTTGCGTATCGAAGAGCTCGGGAGAAATTCCGAGCAGGAAGCATGCGCGATGGAAGGCAAGGGATGGAGTACGCGCCGAGCCGTCTGTCTGATTGGCTACGGTGGAAAGAAATAGTTTTTCAGTGGGCTTTGTCAGTGCCCGATAGACGTAGAACAGTTCCTCCGAATTGCGAAGCTTTTTCCCGGAGCGGAAGCAAACGTCGAGTCCCTCCAGAGCCAGTTTGTCACGGTCTGTGAAGATACCGTCATCAGAGACCGAGGCAGGAAACTCACCCTCGCAAAGACCGAGAAGGAGAGATGCTTTGATATTCTCTACACGGAGTGTGGCGGCAGAGCCGATCACAACGCAGTCCGAATGGGGAGGGATTGAACCGAGGTCGGAGTTGGAAAACAGAATGTGAAGAGCCGAGATGAACTCATCCGCGTTCATGCGTGTGTCGGGAAGCAGACGGCAAAGGGAGGAAAGCATATCGGAAAGCATCGAATAAAGACGGACGGATTCCGCCGCTTCACGGCATTGCCCGAGGGCAAGCTCCTCCTCTGCACGCTCGGAGAGACGTGTGGGAAGATCGCAATCCAGAAGATAAAGGTAAAGTGCGCGGCACATCTCCTTGAGTGTGCTCGATTGGCGCAATTCAGCCCCGAGTCGCTCCAAGGGAGGGATGAGGCGTGCGCGGACACGGTTTGCCTTTTCGAGAATGATTTTTCCGCGCGCGGAGATTTCCAAGGTTAAGCCGTCGGGATTCATACTCCAAAGCTCGTCCGTAAATCTCCGTCCCGAAATATGCCACGTTTCACAGTATTCTTCAAACATTGCTGCCTCGGAAAGCTCGATGCCGCAAAGTCCGGTTTTCAAAAGAGAGATGACGTCGCTTTGCCTGTATCCGTGCGCAGCGGCGCGAAGCGCGCAAAGCACGAATCGGGACAGGGGCTTTGAGGAAAGATCGGTGCGTTCCGAAAGAAAATAGGGGATTTTGTGGCGCTCCAGGGCAGCATCCAGGACGCCCCGATAGTTTTCCGTATCGCGGACAATGACAGCAATGTCGCGGTAGCGCATTCCGCTCATCACGAGCTCCGCAATATGGAGTGCAGCTGCCTCTGCTTCCTCGTAAAGATTGGCGCATTTGATACAGCGCACGTTTCCACGGTCACCTTCCCCGATCGGTGTCAGTGCGTCTTTTTTGAGGGAAAAATTCCAGATGTCGCGACCGAGAATTTCAAGCTCGCGAGGCTTGCGATGGGAAACGGGCTCAAGAACCGTCCGTTCCACGGGAGAGGAAAGAGCGGATGCAATTCCCGTAAGTCGCGTTGAGGTTTCCCCGATGCTTTCAAATTGAGGAGCTTTGGAGTGGATTGTGTCTGTGCAAAGGGTGACTGTGACGCTATTTGCCTGGTGTAGAAGCTCGGAAATGATTTCGTATTCGGGGGAAGTAAAGCTTGTGAAGGAATCAATATAAATATTGGTATCCTTGAAAAAAGAATGCTTTTGGAGGGTACGCGCCATTTTTTGAAGCTTGTCCGCGGGATCTTCTCCGAATACCTCTTCAAGACGCCCGTGATAAGCGGCACTGACAAGGGCAATGTCGGAAAGCTTTTCCCGCAGGCGTTGATCCAGGTCTTGAGATTGTGAGGCACGCTCCAATGCATCGGCATCGATGCCGGAGGAACGAAGCTCCTCGACGGTGCTGATCATCAAGGAGGTCAAGGCATTGTCTTTTCCGGCGCTTCTTCCGTAACGGCGAAGCAGAGGGGCGTGTGTGCGAAGCGTGTCCCACATCAGAAGAGAGGAGATCGGAGTGTCAACGGTTGGATGCACAACACCGCCGTATTTGCGGAATACGTCATCGGCGAGACTTGAAAAATTGACAAGCTCAAAGTAAAGCCCGGCATTTGGCGGCAAGGAGAGAGGAAGATCACGTTCGGTGATATAAGCCTGTTGCTCGGGGATCAAAAGAAAACAGCGCGTTCCGCTTTCGATATCCGATTTGATTTTTTGAATGAGCAGATCGGTTTTTCCCGTGCCCGAGGCACCGTAGATCAATTTCAGCATGCGTCGTCTCCTTTCTCAATGATACGAACGTTTCTTTCAACGGTTTCCCGCCCTCTCCATGCATACGCACGGCGAGAAAAATCTTCCTCCGACATTTCAGAAAGAATTTCTTTTGTCAGGTGTGAAATTCGGTTTTCGCAAAAATACGGGATTTCGGTGTAAAGCGTCCCGCTTTTTTTCGCTTCCAGTGTGTGCGGACAGACCTCCTGGCAAACGTCACACCCCCAAACGCTTTTGTTTTTGTAAAGGTACTCTTTCTCGGTATCCGTAAGCACTCCCTTTTTTTGCGTCAAGGCAGAAAGGCAGGGAAATCCGCCTTTTGCAGGACAGTGACGGGTGCACGCACCGCAATTTTCGCAGAACCGTATTTCTTTCGCTTGCGCCGGAAGAGAAGCATCTGTGATGATTTCTCCCAAAAACACGTAGGAGGAGTGACGGGGGGTGATCAGAAGTCCGTTCTTCCCGAGAATTCCAAGTCCCGCATGCGCGGCAGCATGAACCTCATCGATCGGAGAGTGATCCGCAAAGCCTACGTAACGGTGCCCGGGATCGGATGCCCGCAATTGTGGCAAGAGCAGTTCGAACAATCCGCGAAAAAACAAATGGTAATCAGGGGCTTGCGCATAGGCGGAAACGTTACGTTCTGTTGACTCGTTTTTTGCAAGGTACGGTACGGCAAAAATAATGACTGTTCCCGTGTGTCCGATGCCCTCACGCACCAAAAGGTGCTTCCGTATCAAACGGCACTCCTCCAGGGGAAGGAGAGAGAAGTCCTTGATTCCGTTTTTTTCAAAAAAAGTTGAGAATTTTTCAAACATGTCTTTTATATTTCAACCCTTTATGCTATAATAGATATATTGTACGGTGGTGAGATATGCTTTACGGTGTGGTGGGGATAAAAGCATTGCATACCCCAACCTCATTATATCAAAAAACGATTGAAAAA
Source organism: Eubacteriales bacterium (assembly GCA_045536125.1). Taxonomy (GTDB): domain Bacteria; phylum Bacillota; class Clostridia; order Oscillospirales; family CAG-272; genus UMGS1865. The sequence continues at coordinate 11,556 of JAZSMX010000110.1, forward strand.
ACAAGTACAGACCATGTTTTTCGAGCTTTTTTTCGCGTTTCTTCAAACGCGCTTCACATTGACGCGGTATTATTGTAAGAGAAACGGTCAAAAGCTTCACCGAGAAAAATACAGGAGTAAGGAGGGACATCATGGATTACGAAAATGCTAACGTTTCAGAAAACGGTATCGAACAAGAAAAAAACGACTTTGCAGCTGCTGAAGTGAATGGAGTGACTGAAGACACCGCTTCTTCCCAAAAGATTCAGATCAACACGGCTTCCGAGGAACGTGATGACGGCTATTCCGATGAAAACGTCCGTGGGACAGCCTCCCATCAACGATCCCCCAAAGGGACGTCGGCTCATAAGAGCGGCTTTTTGGTAATTCTTGCCTGCGCCGTGGTGTTTCTTTGCGTTTCTCTTTCTTTTGTTGCAAGCTTTGCGGGAAGTCTGGTGGCGAAAAAAATATTCGGAGAAGACGAACGTGCGGATACCTCAGCAGGGGATTCTCCCGTGCAGGGCTTTCTTCCGTTTCCCGAGCTTGGGCGCGACGAAACGACCACCTCTCCCGATCTCTTTTTGGACGAACCTGAGGACGTTCTTGAAAAAAGTGATTCCGAGCAATCGATTTACGGCTCGGCGGGAACGGACGTTTTTTCGGTTTCCGAGGTGACAAGACGGGTTCAGAATGCCGTCGTTGTCATTGATGCCACTGTTGTGACAGGAAACTTTTTTGGACAAAGCTCGGAATCTGTCAGCTCCGGCAGCGGAGTGATTATTTCCAAGGACGGATACGTTCTGACCTGCCATCACGTGGTGGAAGGTGCAAAAAGTCTCAAGGTTTCCTTGGATGACGGCAGCATTTTTACGGCGAAGCTGGTAGGAAGCGATGCCGCCAGCGATCTTGCGATTCTCAAGATTGCCGCGGAAAAGGAATTTGAATACGTGGCACAGGGCTGTAGTGCAGATCTTGTTCCGGGAGAGCAGGTGGTTGCCATCGGAAATCCCTTGGGATCTCTCGGTGGAACGGTGACAACCGGAATTATCAGCGCAACGGAGCGCGAGGTCACCATGAGGGACGGTACGAAAATGAATCTGATCCAAACCGATGCAGCGATCAATTCGGGAAATTCGGGAGGCGGACTTTTCAATCTTGACGGAAAATTGATCGGTATTGTCAATGCAAAGTATTCGGCAAGCGGCGTGGAGGGACTCGCGTTTGCGATTCCCGTTGATTTTGCTTACGAGGTGCAGTTGGATCTGATGAAGTACGGCTACGTGCGCGGTGTTGTGGATATCGGTCTGAGCTTTCTGGACGTTACCGAGGAAGAGCTTCCGCGATATTACGCTCGGTACGGACTCATCGAGGCGGGAATCTATATTTCGGATTATCCGGATTATGCCGAGGAGCTGATGCCAAGCGACCGCGTGATCTCGGTCAACGGGACAGAATTTAAAAATAAGGCGCAATTGGAGGAAATGTTGGCTTCCCGCGAGGTGGGAGACACCGTGAAGTTTGTTGTTTCAAGAGCGGGAGATAAGGATAAGAACGGTACGGTTCAATGGGAGGAAATCACAGTAGAGGTGGTTTTGCGTGAATACGTACCGGAGCATTTGAGAACTGATAACGAAAAGGATTGACGAGGAGGCGTATATGTATCACATTTTAGTAGTTGACGATGAGACAAGAATTCGTTCCATCATAAGAAAGTATGCGGAATTTGAAGGGCATACGGTGACAGAAGCCTCCGACGGAATGGAAGCGGTGCTCCTGTGTCGGAAAAACACCTATGATCTGATCATTATGGATATTATGATGCCCGAGCTTGACGGGTTTTCCGCATGTCGCGAAATTCGGAAAATAGTGGATACACCCATCATTATGCTCTCGGCTCGCGGGGAAGAGTATGACCGTATCAACGGATTTGAGGTGGGAATTGACGATTACGTGACCAAGCCCTTCTCACCGAAGGAGCTGATGCTTCGGATTGATGCCATCATGAAGCGTTTTAAAAGCACGGCCTCGAAAACACAGTCCCCGAACGAGATCGTGGAGCTGGACGGTGGTGGCTTGCGTGCTGATATTACGGCGCGCCTTGTGTATGTGGATGGGCAGCGCATCGAGATGTCCCCGAAGGAATACGATTTGTTTTTTTATCTTCTTTCCAATCGCAACGTTGCGCTTTCGAGAGAAAAGCTGCTTTGTGAGGTCTGGGGATATGATTTTTACGGGGATGCCCGTACGCTGGATACTCACGTGAAGCTCCTTCGGAAGAGTCTTGGAAGATACAGTAAATACATCGTCACTCTGCGCGGAGTCGGTTACCGCTTTGAGGAAGTATGAGGAAACGCAAGGAAAGCCTCGGTCTTAGCATCAAGTGGAAATTGGCACTTTATTTCGGAGTGTTCGTTTCCATCGTTTTGATCGTAACGTGGGTGTTTCAGGTATATCTTCTCGACACCTTTTATGAGCGTGCCAGAGAGGATGAAATGCGGCAGTCAGCCGACGAGATCGCCGTATACGTGGAAACTGAGCGACTTCCCCTGGAGGTGTACGCACATGCCTTGAAATCCTCTACCTCTGTCAGCGTTTACAAGATTGAGGAGGACGTTGCCACCTTGATCGCGCAGCGCGATGCAGTGGGAGAGGATGACGCAGCGATCAGCCAGGAAACGCTTTCGTCGTATTACCGCATGGCGTACGAAAAAGAGGGAAGCTATCTCGGATATTTTGGAATCGGCGGATATGAGGTGCGTCGCGTGGGATTTCCCGAATTTTTCTTTGGGGATCGTATGGAGGATCTTCAGCGCGAAGGAATTCGTATGGTTCACGTCAAGCTTGTCAAGGGAGAATCGGGAGACAGCTATATGATCCTTCTGGATTCTGCAACCCAGCCGATGAGCTCGGTGGTAAAGATGCTGCGGACACAATTTATATGGATCACAACGATTTTGCTTCTTTGTGCCGCCGTGATGGTCTTTTTGCTTTACCGTCATATTTCTTCGCCCTTGGTTCGCATGAATGAGGCAGCAAAGCATTTGGCGAACGGAAAGTACGATACCTATTTTTCGGGCGAGGGATATCTTGAAACCAGAGAACTGGCGAGCACCTTGAACTATGCTTCGCATGAGCTCTCCGTGCTTGACAACCTTCAAAAGGAGTTGATCGCCAATATTTCACATGACCTTCGCACTCCTTTGACGATGATTAAGGGGTATAGTGAGGTCATGCGCGATATTCCCGATGAAAATACCCCTGAAAATATGCAGATCGTGATCGATGAGACAGAGCGCCTTACCGATCTTGTCAACGATCTTTTGGATCTTTCGAAAATCCGTTCCGGGGCGCGAATGCCCGAATACGAGCTCTTTGATCTTTCCGAAGCTCTTAAGGAAACGCTGCACCGTTACGATGCTTTTGTGCGTCACCAAGGTTATGAGATCAACATCAGCATTGACGGTGAGGCTGTGATCAGGGCAGATCATGGAATGATTTTACAGGTGCTCTACAATTTGATCAATAACGCGATCAATTATACGGGTGAGGATCGCTCTGTATTCGTGGAGCAAAAGCTTTTGGACTGCAAGGTTCGCGTCAGCATCCGAGATACGGGAGAGGGGATTCCAAAGGAGCAGATTCCCCTGGTATGGGATCGTTATTACAAGGTGGACAAGGTTCATCGCCGTGCGGCAGTCGGCACAGGACTTGGACTTTCCATTGTTAAGGAGATTCTCGAATTGCACGGTGCTGTGTACGGAATTGACAGTCGCGTAGGCGAAGGCTCTGTCTTCTGGTTTGAAGTGCCGATTGAGAAACATGAAATGAAACCTCGTGATGAGGAGGAGTAAATTTTGAATCCGCGGATATTATCTTTTTTAAAGTGCCCCGTTTGTGGGGCAGGAATGACCGATGCGGAAAACAGTCGCTCGATCCGATGCCTCGGTGAGAGGATACACTGCTACGATATAGCGCGTTCGGGGTATTTGAATCTCACCTCGCCGTCGGACGGAACAGGCGACGGACGGGAGGCTGTAAAGGCACGAACGCTGTTTCTCGGTGCAGATTATTATAAGCCGCTTTCGGATGCGGTCAATGCCGTATTGGAGCGTGAAGGAGCAAGGACTGTCATTGATGCGGGATGCGGAGAAGGGTATTATACCAACCGAATGACAAAGGGGCGAGACGTCATCGGTGTGGATCTTTCCAAGGACGGCATTGAAAGCGCTGCAAAATACGCAAAGCTGCACCAAACGGGCGCTTCATTTTTCGTGGGGAGTCTGTATAAGCTTCCCGTGGTTGGGGAAACAATGGATTGCGTTACCAATTTGTTTGCCCCGTGTGCGGAGGAGGAGTTTGTACGCGTTCTTCGTCCCGGTGGAATTCTTTGTCTGGTCGGTGCGGGAGAACGTCATTTGATGGGTTTGAAAAGTGTTCTTTACGAGACACCGTATCTCAATCCCGGGAGATCGGATCTTCCGAAAACGATGGAAACGGTTCTTGAGGAACGAATCACTTATACCGTGACCGTTCGAGGTAGAGAAATGATTGATGCCCTCTTTTCCATGACTCCGTATTATTGGCGCACCAGCGAGCACGATCGGTCGAAGCTCGCATCCTACGATGAAATAACGACCGAGCTTGATTTTAACCTGTATGTTTTCAAGAAGGGACGAAAGTGATGAAAATCTCCGTTTGCATTCCGATGTATAACGAAAACCGTGTAATTGCAAAAAACGCAAAAGTGCTTTCCGATTATATGGAACGTAATTTTGAAGATTATGAGATCATCTTTTGCAGTGACGGCTCTACCGACGGTTGCGAGAAAACGGTCAGTGCATTGAATTTGCCGAACGTACGCGTGATCGGCTACCGGAAAAACCGCGGAAAGGGGTATGCCGTTCGAACGGCGATCCTTCACGCGACGGGAGACGTGAGAATGTTTACGGATGCCGATCTGGCTTACGGAACAAAGGTGATTTCACAGGTTGTGCGGGAGTTCGAAAAAAATACTGACGCAGATCTTGTCATTGGCTCCAGAAACATAGGTGCGGATGGGTACAAGGAATATACACTCCTTCGTAAGCTTGCCTCCAAGGCGTATATCCGTGTGCTTTGTCTGGCGGGGGGCTTCAAGCTTTCGGATTCGCAATGCGGCTGCAAGGCGTTTTCGGGAAGTGCCGCGGAGCGCATCTTTCCTCTTTGCGAGGTGGATGGGTTTGCATTTGATTTCGAAGCGATCCTTTGGGCGGTAAAAATGAAGATGAAGATCGTGGAAACACCCGTACACGTGATTCATCATGGGGAATCCAAGGTGCGCATTGTGCGTGATACAGCGAGAATGCTGAAGGATTTGAGAAAAATGAAGAAGAGAATCCGAGTGGCAAGCGTCGAAGAAGGCAGATGAATTTGAACTCGTTGCGGGTCAATGAAGATATAAGGGAATGAAATACAAAAGGCGGCAAAAGCCGCCTTTTGATGAGATAGCCGCTGATGCGTGATGAGATACCATGCCTGCGGTTTTGATAAAAAAACACCGAAAGCAATCGCTTTCGGTGCTTTTTTTGGTGGAGACAATAAGAGTCGAACTTATGACCTCATGCATGTCAAGCATGCGCTCTAACCAACTGAGCTATGCCTCCGCAACGGAATATATTATAACATAACAAAATTGAAATTGCAATACCTTTTTTGAAAAAAGTCAAAAAAAATTATGGGAAATTTATTTTTTGCTTTTTTGGGGAATGAATAAAATCTTTTTTGAATTCTCTTCTCATTTTATATTGATTTTGAGAGGTGCGTGTGGTATAATAATAAGGTATTGAAATTCCTTTGACGTTTGCGAGAAAGCGAGGGATGATGTGTGAGTAAAACGGATGCACTGTTGCGATTTATTAAGGATTGTCCGACTGCGTTCGGAGCTGTGGAGACGGTTGTTTCTATTTTGAAGGAATACGGCTTTTCCGCTCTTTCGGAAAAGGATGAGTGGAAGCTTTCCGAGGGAAAGGGCTATTATGTGACGCGTAATGGCTCTTCCGTCATCGCTTTCCGTGTACCAAAGGGGGCACCTCGGAATTTTATGATTTCCGCGTCTCACACGGATTCTCCCTGCTTCAAGCTGAAAAAGGATCATTTGACGTTGTCACAGGACGGGCTTGCCCGTTTGAACGTAGAGACCTACGGAGGTGCAATCCTTTCTTCGTGGATGGACAGACCTCTTTCCGTTGCCGGACGGGTTGTCATCCTTCAAAACGGAAAATTCGTTTCCAAAACGGTTGCTCTCAACCGTGATTTGCTTGTGATCCCGAACGTGGCGATCCACTTCAATCGGGAGATCAATACGGGATACCGTTACAATCCCGCAGTGGATATGCTTCCCTTGTTCGGGGAGGGGAAGGAGACCGACGTGCTTTCCTTGATTGCACGTGAGGTAGGATGTCGCCCCGAGGAAATTGTCGGGACGGATCTTTACGTCTATAACCGTATGGAGGGAACGGTGCTTGGCGCCGAGAATGAGTTTTTCTCAGCTCCGAGAATCGATAATTTGATGTGCGTGTTCGGCACGTTGGACGGATTTGTAAATTCCGGCGGTGAGCATGCAGTTACTGTCTTTTTTGCCGCAGACAACGAGGAAACGGGAAGTGCCACAAAGCAAGGCGCGGATTCTGTTTTTCTTTCGGACACACTGGATCGGATTTCACGTGCGCTCGGATGCGATGCTCGGCAAATGCTTGCTTCCTCCATGATGGTTTCCGCAGATAACGCGCATGCAAGACATCCGAATCATCCGGAGCTCAGTGATGCGCAGAATGCTCCGAAAATGAATGGCGGTGTGGTAATCAAGAACAATGCGGCTCAAAAATATGCAACGGATGCACTGTCTGCCGCGATTTTTGAACGTATCTGCCAAAATGCGGGGGTTCCCGTGCAATATTTTGCCAACCGCAGTGACGTGGCGGGGGGATCGACCTTGGGTTCGATTTCTACCACGCACGTGCCGCTTTTGTGTGTGGATATCGGTATGGCACAGCTTGCAATGCACTCCGCATACGAAACGGCGGGATGCCGTGACGTGGGATATCTTGCGACGGCAATGAGTGCGTTTTACGCGACAGATCTTGATACGGATGAAAACGGTTCGTTTTATATCCAATCTTCTATGCATGAGTAAAGGAGTGGGAGATGTATAAAATTGGCTTTGATAACGAAAAATATATAGAAATGCAATCTGCGCATATCCGTCAGAGAATTGACAAGTTCGGTGGCAAGCTTTATCTGGAGTTCGGTGGCAAGCTCTTTGACGATTATCATGCATCCCGCGTTCTCCCCGGATTTGCACCCGACAGTAAGATCCGTATGCTTATCCAATTGAAGGAGGAGGCGGAGATCGTCATCGTCATCAACGCAAATGATATTGAGAAGAATAAGGTCAGAGGAGACCTTGGAATTACCTACGATCTTGACGTATTGCGCTTGATCGATGCGTTCCGTAATTTCGGACTGTTTGTCGGAAGTGTTGTTTTGGCGCGCTGGCAGGATCAGCCTGCCGTGATCAAGTTCCAGGAACGGTTGGAGTCGCTTGGCGTTCGTGTTTACCGCCATTATTCCATTGCAGGATATCCTTCCGAGATTGATCACATCGTCAGCGACGAGGGGTACGGTAAAAACGAGTACATCGAGACCTCTCGTTCCTTGGTCGTTGTGACCGCTCCCGGTCCCGGAAGCGGAAAGATGGCAACCTGTCTCAGTCAGATCTATCACGATCACAAGCGCGGTATCCGTGCCGGATACGCGAAGTTTGAGACGTTTCCAATCTGGAATTTGCCATTGAAGCACCCTGTCAATATGGCATACGAGGCGGCGACTGCCGATTTAAACGATATGAACATGATCGATCCGTTCCACTTGGAAGCTTACGGTGAAATGTCGGTCAATTACAACCGAGACGTTGAGATTTTTCCTGTACTGAATGCAATGTATCAACGCATCAGCGGCGTATCTCCCTACAAGTCTCCTACGGATATGGGAGTCAATATGGCAGGAAACTGTATCGTTGATAACGATGCGGTATGTGATGCCGCGAGAATGGAAATCGTGCGCCGTTATTACAATGCACTTTGTAACAGAAGAAAGGGAAGCGGAAGTGATCACGAGGTTGAAAAGCTGAAGCTGATTATGCAATCTGCGGGGATCGATATCGATTTCCGTTCGGTTGCGGATGCGGCGAAGGCGAAGGCAGAGCTGACGGGAAAGCCCGCGACTGCGATTGAATTGCCTGATGGAAGAATCGTGACGGGAAAGACCTCGCGCCTTTTGGGGGCAGCCTCGGCGGCGATTCTGAATGCGCTGAAGTGTATGGCGGGGATCGATGATCGAATTGATCTGATCTCTCCCGAAATTCTGGAACCGATTACGAGCTTGAAGATCGGTCTTCTTGGGAGCAAAAATCCGAGATTGCATCCGGATGAGCTTTTGATTGCGCTTTCGATTTGTGCGGTACACGACCCGATCGCGAAAAAGGCAACAGAGCAGCTTTCCCATCTTCGCTATTGTGAGATGCATTCCTCGGTGATTCTGTCAGCGAACGATGAGCGGACGTTGAAAAAATTGGGGATCAATCTGACGTGTGAGCCTGCCTACGAAACGAAGCGGCTATATCACGGTTGATCTCGTTCGGAATCAAAAAGGAGGAGAAGCATGGGGACGGTGTTTGATTATCTGGAGTGGCGAGGGGATCTCAGCTTTGAGGCGTCTTCTGTCAACGAGGTGGATTGTCTGATCTTTTCCATGGTTTCTTACGTTGATTTTTCAGAAATCGTTCCACCACCCGGGCAAGCATCCGGAATTTCTTTGCTGGAAGCAGCAAATCGCTTTTTTGAACGATATCCAACACCGAAGGATTATCCGATGGGAGTTCTGATTCCAAAGGAAATTACGAAGCTTTTTTTGCGGATGAAGGATACTGCACGTTTTCAAAACGTACAAATGTATGCCTTTGTAAACGATACCGATGTAGGGCGTCAGATCCAGTTTTCCGCTGTAACCTTTCTTTTGGATGACGGTACGGTGCTTGTGACTTACCGAGGGACGGATGATACCTTGATCGGTTGGAAAGAGGATCTGAACATGACCTTTTTGCCTGCCGTCCCTTCACAACTTTCCGCGGTGAGCTATCTTGAATCGATTGCGGATACGCATGGGGGAAGCCTCGTGCTGGCAGGCCACAGCAAGGGCGGAAATCTTGCGGTCTATGCAGCGGTTCACTCCGAAAAAAAGATTCGAGACCGCATTGCGGACGTTTTCAGCAACGACGGTCCCGGATTCGGTCGGTATCTTTTGGATGATCCGTCGTATCTTGAAATGCGTCCCCGTATCCACAGCATCGTTCCCCAATCCTCAGTGGTCGGAATGCTTTTGGAGCACGATGAAATTTACACGGTGGTCAAAAGCCGACAAAAGTCGGGGCTTCTTCAGCACAACGGTCTTTCCTGGGAGGTCATGGGAAATGCTTTCGTTCATCTTGAAGAGGTTTCCGCCGAAAGCCGACGCATTGATAAAACCGTCAATCAGTGGATCAGAGATATGACACCCGATCAAAGAGAAGAGTTTTCTGAGGCCGTCTATCAGCTCTTTTCTGTAGAAGGTGTGCAAACCTTGACCGATCTTGTTTCTGTCCGCAAAAAATGGATCGCACATTCCAAGAGCCTTGACCCAAAGGTGCACGTGACTATTCAGAAGATGCTTTCCGCTTTGGTGAGCCTTAACACAAAGGAAATTGTGGGCGGCTTTTTGAAGAAGGGAGAGGGGAAACGTTCAAAAGGGGAAACGCCCCTTGAAAACGGTACGCAGGAAGCACTCCCGGTAAGTGTTGGCGAAAATACGGAAGAGTTGATTTCGGAAAGTGACCGACAAACGGAAGTATAAAAATGAAAGGGGCTGTCACATTTGACGAGAACGAAAAAGCCCGTGGAGAAAAGAAAAAAGTCCCGTTTTCCGGTAAAATCAGAAAATGAGACAGGAATCGGTTGAATTTCTTCGAAATTCTCCAAAATATTACGGGCTAATTCTTGCGCCGAATTCGGGGCTCGACGTACCT
>JAZSMX010000080.1:0-3596 GCA_045536125.1 Eubacteriales bacterium
CGGGACTTTTTTCTTTTCTCCACGGGCTTTTTCGTTCTCGTCAAATGTGACAGCCCCACCCCTTTAAAAACCTTGAAGGAAGAGAATGGTGTGTGTGGGGCTATGGGTGCGGTGCCGCCTTGAAGGATTTTTGCCTTTTTCTGTTTACCATTGTAGGGCGGGGGCGGAAGAAGAGAGAAGAGAGAAGAGAGAAGAACAATCCCCCGGGAGGGGAAACTTGCAATATAGACAAAAGCCGCCCTACACGCAAGGCGGCTTTTACTGCTCTACTTCTAAATCTTCAGAGCGGAAAATATCGTCAGCTAAAAACTCGGTAAGAGGCATATGAAAACCTCTTGCAAGCATAATCACAGTACTCAAGGTTACCGTTTTATTTCGTCCATTCATAATACACTGCATACTTCCATGCTGTATTCCCGATTCCTGCTCCAAGCGGTATTGGGACATATCTTTTTCGCGCAACAACTTGGAAATACGCTGTGCAACTGCGTCATTTACCGTCAAGCTGATACCTCCGATAAGAAGATTTAACTCCGTAGATTTACCTACATACGTATTTTATCAAGAAATGCGAAAAAATATAAGAAGGTGTACCTACATACTCTTGATTTCTTCGAAAAAGTATGATAGACTATGAAGGTACACCTACATAAGGGAGGATTGAGCTATGATAGTGACTTTTAATTTTTGGTATCAGCAACGCCAACACACGGTTTCAGTCCCTTTTTGGGCTTATCTATTGAAATTGTGAAAATAAAGTAGTATAATGTAAATATATATGCATGGTGCAGGCATGCGCTTTGTATGAATGACAGAGGAAGAAGGATCAACAATGGAGAACATCAGATGTAAATCCTGTGGCGGACCTGTTCGTCGCGAAGGAAATTACCATGTTTGTAAATTCTGCGGCAACAAATGGGTGATCGACGTCGATCAGGACGTACACGTGATCGACCGAGCAAATGCTTGGTCTTCTTTGCGCGATTGTGATTTCGAAAAGGCAACCGAGCTTTTTGAAACGATCATTCTCAAGGAAAGGGAAAACCACGAGGCGTATTGGGGACGCGCGCTTTCCCGTGCGGGCATTATTTACGTGACGGATCTGGACGAGAATAAGAGAGTTCCCACCTGTAACAACATTGGTGAGGAATCCTTCCTTCATGACCGTGACGTGGAACGGGCGATCGCGTTAGCTCCCGCGGAGATCCGTGCCAGCTACCAAAGACAGGCGGAGTACATTGAGGGAGTGCGCGTTGAGTGGCTTAAAAAGGCGAGCCTTGAGCCGGAATACGACGTGTTCCTCAGCTTTAAGGACAGCGACCGCGAGCACGGAATTGACAGAACGCAGGATAGCATCGACGCGCAGGATCTTTACAACGCGCTCGTTGCCGAAGGGTACCGTGTGTTTTTCAGCCGCATCAGTCTGCGTGACAAGGTGGCGGAGCATTACGAGCCTTATATCTACAATGCCATCAAGACCGCCAAGGTGATGATCGTGTTCGGTGAAAAGCCCGAGTATTTTACCTCGGTGTGGATCAAGAACGAGTGGTCGAGATTCAAGGCGCGGATTGAAAACGGAGAGAAGCACAAAAATTCTCTCGTGGTGGTTTGCAAAAACATGAACCCCGCGGAGCTTCCCGCGTCGCTCAGAGCCCGTCAATGCCTCAACGCATCGGACATGACCTTCCTTTCGGATCTGTGTCGCCACATCGGTCGCGTGATTGAGGCAACCCCGAAGGTGGCGCAGCTTGATCGCATTGAGATCAAGGGCGGTCAGATCGCGAAAAAGGCGTCCATGATCGCCAACGAAACGATTCAGAAAAGAGAGATCGGTGACGGTGCGTTTGCTGAAACCAGTATCAGCGAAAAGCAATCATTGGGGCTTGCCAAGTCTTACATTAACGGGAAGATGTGGGAGGATGCCGACCGGCTTTTGGAAGGAATTCTTTTCAACAATCCTTCCTGTGCGGAGGCGATCTGGTATAAGCTGTTGGTGAAGCATCGGGTACAAAACGACAGTGATTTTTTCAAATTGTACGCGCTTGACGAGGATGATTTTGCGACAGTGGAAAGGTTGCTTTCCTGCGCCAACCGTGAATTTGCGACGGACATTCTTGATCAATTGTATCAATCGTGCCTGCACAATGATGAGACTCTGTCCTTGCGGATCCTCAACATCATTCTTCCTTTCGATTACGAGCACCGAGAGCAGCGGATTCGCGAATGCTTTGGGGCGTCCATTGAAAAGGATCAATTCCAAATCTTTACGGTGCTGCTCGGTACGCTTGACAGCACCGACGTGGATACGTATATTGACTACAATCTGAGGTATGCGGATGCCACCCGGGATACCAAGCATAGAATCCGGTGCCTTGACGCGGTTCTTGCGGTGGAGGAAGGAAACCTCAAGGCATTGGAGGCGCGTTTTAAAATTGCGTTTGAAGCAGAGGCTGCCGACACGACGATTGCCTGCTTTGAGCGTCTTCTGACGTATGCGAGTGATCCTGCGTCGGAGGTTTTGCATGCTTTTGCGTTGCTTACCGATGCCCGGATGACTGAGCAAAGATGCGCGTTTGCCAAGCAGGCATTAAAATATTATCCCGAGGAGCTTTCCACCGTTCAGGAACTCTTGATCAAGATCGCCTACCAAATGATTTCTTGTGAGTTTTTTGAGGACGCGCAATATTTCCTTGAGTTGGTGCTTGCCGACGATCCGTCTAATACGGATGTCTATTGGGGGTTGTGTCTTATTAAAACGGGGGCTACGGAGGAAAGCAAGATCGTAAAATCTTCCATTTCGCTCAAGGAAATTCCCGAGTACACCAAGTATCTGACGCTGGTGGATGAAGCGCGCCGTCAGGAGTGCTTCGCGCTCGCACGCCGTCAGGAGGATGAGATGGTAGCGAGAGAAGAGCGGGAACGTCAAGAGGCAGAGGCTGCCCGCAAACATGCAGAGACACTTGCACATCGGAAGAAGGTCAAGACGATTGCTTTGATCGCAAGTGCCGCGGCACTGTTGATTGTGGTATGCATCGGTATTTATGCCTCTGTCATTCTGCCTACGATTGCTTATAACGAAGCTGCCGAGTTGATCAAGGAGAAACGTTATAAGGAGGCCTATACCTTTCTTTTGGACAATCCTGATATGAAAGATTGGGACACCGTTAAGGGGGAACTGGAACAAAAGCTTAAGGAAGAAGCGGAATCCTTTGCTGCCGAGGGAAAATATGCACAGGCGTACGAATGTGTCAAGGACGTTTCGGATTCCTTGAAGGACGCTTACCGCTTGGCAAGTGAGGGGAAATATAAAGCTATCGTTGAGGCAGGACTTACGGAGATCGTCATTCCCGAGGGGGTGACGCGCATTGGAGCATCTGCGTTCGAAGGTTGCACGGGGCTTACAAGTGTCACAATTCCCGCGAGTGTGAAGAGCATCGGGGAGATGGCGTTCTATTCCTGTTCTCGGCTTTCTACGGTGACGTTTGAAGAGGGGAGTGTTTTGGAGAGCATCGGGGCGGATGCGTTCGGTGATTGCCGTGCGTTGACGTCGATCACGATTCCCGCGAGCGTGAAGTCCATCGGGGATGGGGCGTTCG
>JAZSMX010000038.1:0-32041 GCA_045536125.1 Eubacteriales bacterium
TTTTCGCTTGAAAAAGCTCAAAATATCATCAATCAACGGGCGAAACTAAGGCGCGAAGCCGCAAAGCAAAAACGACGGGGGTGAGTAACAAATGCGTTTTCGCATTTGACTCACCCCCTATTTTGATCAGCCATTCTCTCCAAAGAGAATTTCCGTAACGCGCTGCATTTCCTTCGGCATGGGAGCGAAAAACGTAACAAGCTCCCCCCGTCTTGGATGCACAAAGGACAACTCTCCCGCATGAAGGCACTGCCCTGTAACGAGAGAGCGGTGGCGCGCTTCAAATCTTGTATTGGCACCTCCGTAAACGTCGTCCCCAAGCAAGGGATGTCCGATTGATGCCATATGGACGCGGATCTGATGCGTTCGCCCCGTTTCCAAAGCGCAGCGAATCAGGGTGAAGGCGTTCCCGTCACACTCGCCGCGCGAGAGCACCGACCAATGCGTGATCGCCTCACGGGCACGCAATTCACCGTTGCGGATGACCGCCATTCTCTTTCGGTCCACGGGATGGCGACCGATGGGAGCATCGACCGTTCCGCACTCCTCCTTGAAGTTTCCAAGGGCGATTGCCGTATAGATACGATTGATGTGATGCCCCTTGAGTTGTTCAGAAAGCTTCAGATGCGTTTCATCGTTCTTCGCAACCACCAGAAGCCCACTTGTGTTTTTATCGATTCTATGCACGATCCCCGGTCGCACGACACCGCCGATTCCCGAAAGGGATGCTCCGCAATGGTAAAGCAGTGCGTTGACCAGCGTTCCGCAGGGATTCCCCGCCGCGGGATGTACGACCATTCCGACAGGCTTATTGATCACGATCAGATCCTCGTCCTCATACACCACGTCCAAGGGGATGTTCTCGGGAATTGCCTCGGAAAGCTCCGGCTCGGGGAGAAGAACTTCAAATTGCTCTCCCACCCTTACGCGGTAGTTTTTGGGAACAGAAGCTCCCGACAGGGTGACGTTCCCCTCCTCGATCAGCTTGGAGGCGGCAGAGCGTGTCAAGTCCGTCTTCAAGGAAACGAACTGATCCAAGCGTGCCAAGGCATCGGATTCCGAAACGGTGAGAAGGATCGCGCCCTCGGATTCGGCATCATTCCAAGCCTTCATCGTCTTCCCTCTTCTCCTCTTGTGTCTTGGGGGAGGTAGCCCTCTCCCCCGCAGCCTTGCGTGCCTTTTCCTCGCGCTGCTCCTTGACGATGTCAAAAATCAGATAAGCGATCAGAATTCCCGCACCTACGCAAACGAAGGAGTCCGCCACGTTGAAAATGGCAAAATTGATCAACGTAAAATCAAAAAAGTCAACCACGTAGCCAAGGAAAATACGGTCGATCATATTTCCGATGCCGCCACCGACGATCATCGCGAGAGATACCTGCATCCAACGGCTTTCGGGACGTGAGACAAACAGATAGACGAGCATACCGATGATCGCCACGGTGGAAAGCAGCATGAAGATCCAGCGCTCATTTTCCCCAGACAGAAGGCTGAATGCCATTCCCGTATTCTCGGCATAGGTGAAATGAAAGACGTCCTTCCAGAGCGGAAAGGAGGGAGCGCCCTTGAGATAGGTCACCGCCAGCCATTTGGTCAATTGATCAAGACCGACGATACCGATCATAATGGGGATTAAATACAGCATGATAATCTCCTTTCTTCGATACGGAGCATTTGATGAACATTGCGGGGAGAGAATCCTTTCAATAGGAAGCCTTCCCCGCAACCGGTTCTACGGATTGATTATTTCAGAATCTCACGGCAGCGAGCGCAGATAAAGCCACCCTCACCGTCAGACTCGCCCTCGGTGGAGAAGCTCCAGCAACGGTCACACTTGCAACCGTCGGCAGGCTCAACGAGAACACCGACACCGCTTTCGCCCTCGGTGTGAGCCCCCGCGGGAGCGTCCGTTTCTTCAAGCTTGACACCTGAAACGATGAACACCGTGTTCAGCTCCGCACCGAAGCCGCGAAGGAGAGACAGCATCTGCTCATCCTTGGTGTAAAGCGTGATCTTTGCTTCCAAGGATTTTCCGACCAGCTTGTCGGCACGTGCAATCTCAAGCGCCTTCATAACGTCGTCGCGCATCTCGAAGAGGCGGTTCCACTTCTCGGTGAGCGCGGGATAGGTCAGAGCCTCGTCGAATACGGGCATATCGTTGAGGAAGACACTCTCGCGGTTATCGCTTGCCTTGTGAGGAATTGCCTGCCACATCTCCTCCGCAGTGAAGGAGATCATGGGAGCCAAGAGTCTGACAAGTCCCGAAAGAACGAAGTACATCGCCGTCTGTGCGCTGCGACGTGCCTTGCCGTTTGCCTTTTCGGTGTAAACGCGATCCTTGGTAATATCGATATAGAGCTTGGAAAGCTCGGTGGTGCAGAAGTTGTTCACTGCATGGTACGCCACGTGGAACTCATAGGTGTCGTATGCGCCCTTGACCGTGCGGGTAAGCTCGTTCATCGCGGAAATGATCCAGCGGTCGATCTCATAAAGCTCGTCAAAATCCAGTGCATCTACATCGGGATCAAAATCGTTCAGATCCGCGATGAGAATACGAACCGTGTTACGGATCTTGCGGTATGCATCGGACAATTGCTTGAAGATCACGTCGGAAACGCGAACGTCCACACGGTAATCCGAGGAAGCTACCCAAAGGCGGACAAGGTCGGAGCCGTATTTCGCAACGATATCGGAAGGAACGATGACGTTTCCGAGCGACTTATGCATTGCCTTGCCATCTCCGTCGACCACCCACCCGTGCGTCAGAACCGTACGGTAAGGTGCTTGCGCTTCACCCGTAGAGCCAACGGCGGTCAGGAGCGAGGACTGGAACCAACCTCTGTACTGATCCGCACCCTCAAGGTACATGTCCGAGGGCCAACGTTGCTCGGGATTGTTCTCCATCACAGCGAAATGAGAGGAACCGGAATCGAACCAACCGTCCAGAGTGTCGGTTTCGGTTTCAAACTCGGCTCCTCCGCACTCGGGACATACGAATCCGTCGGGAAGGAGCTCCTTGGCACTCTTTTCGTACCAGATGTTAGAGCCGTGCTCACCGAAGAGCTTGGCAACGTGATCGATCGTTTCGTCATTGCAGATCGGCTTCTTGCAGCAATTGCAATAGAACACAGGGATCGGAAGTCCCCAATGGCGCTGACGGGAAATACACCAGTCAGCTCTCTCACGGATCATGCTCTTGATGCGATCGCCGCCCCACTCGGGAAGCCATTCTACACGGTCGCATGCCTCGGCTGCCGCATCCTTGAACGCATCCACGGAGCAGAACCACTGAGGCGTTGCGCGGAAGATGATCGGATTCTTACATCTCCAGCAGTGAGGATATTCGTGCTCGATATCGGCAGAGGCGAAGAGTGCGCCGCTTTCCTTCATATCGGCAAGGATTGCCACGTTGGATTCATCGTAACGAAGACCTGCGAACTTGCCTGCCTCCTCGGTCTGATATCCTCTATCATCCACGGGAACGAGCGGAGGGAGACCGTAACGGCGGCAGGTGATATTATCGTCCGCGCCGAAGCCACCCGCGGTATGAACGCAGCCCGTACCGCTGTCCATGGTTACGTAGTCAGCCACCACCACAAGACTGTCTCTGTCAAGGAAGGGATGCTGCGCGGTCATGTACTCAAAGTCCTTACCCTGTCTGCGGTCAAGAATCTCGTAGCTCTCGATACCGCCCTCCAGCATGGTCTTGGCACAAAGTGCCTCGGCAACGATGTACGTCTCTCCGTTGTCAGCCTTGACAATGACGTAGTCCTCGTTGGGATTGAGCGCGATCGCCTGGTTGCCGGGAAGCGTCCAGGTCGTCGTCGTCCAGATGATGAAATAGGTCTTCTCGGGGGCGCTGATTCCCGCAAGCTTTCCTTGATCGTCCTTGACGGCAAACTTCACGTAGATGGAGGTACAGGGATCGGTCTTATACTCGATCTCCGCCTCAGCCAATGCGGTCTCGTCGTTCGGACACCAGTAAACGGGCTTGAGTCCCTTGTAGATGTAGCCCTTCTTATACATCTCACCGAAGACGCGGATTTCGCGTGCCTCGAAGGATTTATCCATGGTCAAGTAGGGACGCTTCCAATCCGCAACGACACCGAGGCGGATAAACTGATCCATCTGCTTATCCACGAAATCCTGTGCGAAGCGGTGGCAAGCACTGCGGAATTCGGGAATGGACATGCTTTTACGGTTGAGCTTGTTCTGCTTGATGATCGCAGATTCGATCGGCATACCGTGGTTGTCCCAGCCGGGCGTAAAGGGAACGCGGTAGCCCGACATTGCGTGAGACTTGTTGATAAAGTCCTTCAGAATCTTGTTGAGCGCATGCCCCATGTGAATGTTTCCGTTGGAAAAGGGAGGGCCGTCGTGCAGGATGTAAAGGGGCTTATCCTTTGCGTTTTCCTGCATCTTGTTGTAAAGATCGATGGAATCCCAATATTTGATCATTTCAGGCTCTCTTTGAGGAAGCCCTGCACGCATCGGGAAGTCCGTTGTGGGGAGATTCAGTGTGCTTGTGTAATCCTTTGCCATTGCTATACTCCTATTTTTAATCCTTTCATCGGATATTTCATACGTGGAAAATAAAAAAATCCCACAGCATAACGCCGTGAGACGGAAAAACCGCGGTACCACTCACCTTCGCGACCAAATCGCGCACCTCACCGTACAAAAATACGGGTTGCCTTAACGCGGCACAACGGATATCGCTACACGGCATGCACCGCTCGCAACACCGACTCCGGAGTGATGTCCCCTTCCCAACTACTCCCTATGCGCTCGCACCGAACGCGCACTCTCTGTAAGCTTTGATTGGCGGGATTCTCCTTCAACGTCATTTTTATGTGACATTTATAAACCATACTGTTTGATTATATCACAGCTTTTTCGTTTTGTCAATAAAAATGAAAAACTTTTACTCAAATAAGAAAGTTTTTTGCAAAAAAGGGGCTTCTTTATTGACAAGAAAGCGAAAAAATGATACAATACAAAAAAACTCATTCGGAGGAATCTCTTACCATGAAAATCTCAGCAAGCTGTCGTTGGTTGATCAACAAGTTCGGATATGAACAGGCGTTTCGCATGATGAAGGAAGCGGGGTTTGATGCCGTTGATTTCGGCATCGACGATTGGGTCGGAACTGAGGAGGAGATCAAGGCAAGCCCTTGCCTTTCCATGTCCGATGATGAGCTGACCGCTCATTATACAAAGATCTACGAAACGGCAAAGGAGATCGGGCTTGAGATCGCGCAAACCCATGCGATCTTCGGTACGGGTGCAACGCTTGACCACCCCGATCTGATCAAGGAGGTTACGCACAAGAGCATTTACGTCACCTCTTTGCTTCACTGTAAGCACATTGTCATTCATCCCATCGCAACCCCCGGACGCATTTATGACGAAAAATATGAAGAGTGCTACGCTTACAATCTTTCGTTTTTCCAAACGTTCCTTCCAACCCTTGAAAAGTACGGTGTCAAGCTTGCCATTGAACCGATGTGGAATAACAATGCGGCAGGCGATATCGTCCCCACGGTCTGTTCCCGTCCCGAGGAAATTCTTTCTTACCTTGCAGAGCTTGGGAGTGAGCATTACTGCTCCTGCCCCGACATCGGACATTTTGTTCTGACCGCCAAGGATACGGGAACTACGGCGGGTGACGCGATCCGCAAGCTTGGAAAATCCGTGGAAATTCTTCACGTACACGAAGTCAACGGCCGTGACGACAATCACACTGCTCCCTATACCTTCCCCGGCGCGATGGACTGGGAAGACATTCTCTCCGCGCTCCGTGAGATCGGTTACAAGGGAGTACTCAATTTTGAGGTGGGAGGAAACTACTATTCCGCATATCCCGATCACATGATCCCCGAAGCCATCCGCCATTTTGCCGCCATTGCACGCGATATGGCGAACAGAATCTGAACGGAGCATGTGCATGAAGCTCAGTGTCAGCACCGGAACTCTTTTCAATCGGTTCGGCATCGAACAGTCCCTTCGCATGATGAAGGAAGCGGGCTTTGACTGTGTCGATTACGGTCTTGACAGATGGCATCCCGACCGCGCATCTGTCCTTGAAAGCCAAAGCTATCGAATGAGCGAGGAGGAAACGGTCGCCCAATATCAAAACATCAAAAAGCTTGCCGACGAGATCGGTATTGAAATTTACCAAACGCATGCCATCTTCGGAGAATTCCCCGCCTGTGACTGTGAGGAATACGTGGAGGCAACGGTCAAAAACATCATTGCAACGCATACACTCGGATGCCGTTACTCCGTGATCCATCCCGTCCGCACCCCCGGAAGGTTCTTTGATGAAAAGAAGGAAGAGGGCTTTGAATTCAATCTTCGTCTCTTCCAACGGCTTCTTCCCTATCTTGAAAAATACGACGTTGTCATCGGCATTGAACCGATGTGGCTGGACGATGAAAACCGTGTGATCTGCCCCTCCGTCTGCTCCCGTCCCGAGGAAATTCTTGAATTCATCCGGGTACTGGGAGACAAGCATTTCTGCGCGTGCCTGGATTACGGTCACGTAGCACTGACGGGAAAAGGCACGGGCGACACGGTGGGCGGTGCGATCCGAAAGCTGGGACAGCACATGAAGATCGTACACATCCACGAGGTGGACGGTGTATGGGACAATCACAACGCGCCTTACACCTACCCCGACGTGATGGATTGGGATGACATCATCGCCGCCATGCGTGGGACGGGATATGCGGGAACGGTCAATTTTGAGGTCGGCCCTGCGTACTACAACAATTACCCCGACAGGCTCATTCCCGAGGCTTTGCGCCACCTTGCCGCGATCGGCAGAGACATACTCGACCAAATCCAATAAAAATAAAATCGGCAGGACCTCCGATGCACACAGCCGCATCGGAGGTCCTGCTTTTTTACTTAAAACTCATCCTTGGGAAGCGTCACCGCGCCACCGGGAAGAGGATCTTCCCCGTCGGTCCCGACTTCCTCGGATTCGTCCGACACGGATTCCGCACTGCTTGACTCCTCCTCCGCGAGGTCGCTGTCCGTTGTTTCTTCTTGTTCCTCTGTGCTTCCGTCTTCCTCCTCTGCGTCGGATTCCGAGTTACCTTCATTGTCCGAAGGCGCCTCGGGATCATCTGTCGCTTCATCGGAGACCGTATGGGAAGATACACCCTTTTCCGTGCTCTCCCCTTCCTCTCCCGCTCCTTGACCAAAGGAGCAGGAGATCAGGGTAACGAGAAGCAGAAGCGTCAGTAAGCATGCTACTGTTCTTTTCATACGCAGCTTCAGAAGAACATAAACTCATCCTCTTCGCCGTCAAAGCCTGAGCTGAGCGTGAGAATGTCATCATCGGAAACAGCAATCATCTCAATCTGAGGAGCTTCATAAATATTCAATTTTGAATCTTTCATTTCTGTGTCCTCCTTCAGTTGATTGCCGCGTAAGCCTCTGCCGCGATTCCGTAGCGATAGAGTGCCAGAGCCAAATTCTTCATGGCGTCACTGTTGCTTCCCTGCTTCGAATACGCATATGCATTGACGCTGTAATTCAAGGTTGCATAGGTGCTGCCTTCATAGGAAAGCTCGAACGTATATACCGTATCGAAATCGGTAGCACCGATCGCATCCGTGGTCAATTGATAGATACCGCCGCCGAGATTCTCAAGATCGGACAGCGCATATTCCGTTCCGTTGACGCGCAGCGTCACCGATTCGGGATGCTCAACGCCTGCAAAGATCTTGATCCGCAGCTTGTTGACCGTGTCAAATCTGACCGTTCCCGATTTGATATAGAGCGTCTCGTCGGTGTTTCCCGTCATCGTCATCCGATCGCTCTCCGTAGGAAGCACGGTCGATGCGGTGATTCCTTCCGTACCGTCAAGAACACTGTTTGCGTATTGCGTGTACTTCGCTGCCGCGTCTCCGTAGAACAGAAGATCGCTGATCAACGTCTTCATTGCCGCATACGCGTCTTCACTCAAGCCAAGCTGACTTGCGGTTTTGGAAAGAAGGTTGAGGCAGTTCTGCTTGATGCTGTAGCCGTTATACTCGGTGATCTTCTGTCCGTCCACCCAAACGGAGGCATCGATCAGGTCTGCCATTTGCTGCGGTGCTACACCCGAAAGTACAAATACGTACTCACCGTTTACAATCTCGTACTCATCCACCGTCACGCTCTTTCCGTTCATCACAAAGGTCATGGAGAGCTTGGAGAAATTGAGCAACGAGGGATCGTTGATTCTGACGTAGTAGAGCAAGGAGAGATCCTTTCCAAGATTCACGGAAGCTCCTGTGATCTCCGCTCTTCCGATGCCGAGGAGGTAATCGCCACTGATCGCATCCCGATAGAAATATCCATTGCCTTGGTCGGTGGTGACAAGGCTCAGATCGGGGGTACCTGCACTGAGATCGTATCTGAAGTATTCACCGTCGCTATTCTTTCGGAAGGTAACGGACGATCCGTCGCCCGCGGTGATCCATTTCACCATGTTGTGCGTTCCCTTGAAGAGACCGCCCTCGATTGTGATATCAACCTCGTTCGAAGCCGTGCTCGGTGCTGTATTGAACAGAGAGGTATTGCTTGTGGGAACCGTCGTCTTTTCTCCTTCGGTCAGGTCAAAGATACAGTTCTTGAGCAACAGATCCACACTGACCGTCCCCGTCGCGTTCGCAGTTCTTCCGTTGTCACGAAGCACAACGGCAGCAAGTCCCTTGTCGGTACTCAGATTATAGTTAAGTGCGGAAATTCCGAAGGTTACACCCTCGAAGGTCACGTGGAAGCTCTTGTTATAAGCCGTGTTGGACTGAACCGCCAGAATGTGACCGTTTTCGTTGGTGGCTTTTCCTGCAAGGATCGTACCGTTCTTAACGATGATCGTGGTTTCAAACGCGCACGCCTCTGCTGTCAGATTGTACGTGCAAAGCTCCAGGAAGGAATTTGCGCCGCGTTGCACGGTATACCCGCCAAGGTCAACAACAAAGGTTCCGTTGAAGACACCGTCGGAGGGATACCAAGGGCTGTCAGCCTGGTCGGCACGCATCAGTGCATAAACCGTACCGCCCGCATGGGAGTCAAGATAGGTCTTTGCCGCAGCCTGTGCCGCGTTCCAATTCGCAACGCATCCGACAAGAGTTCCCTCTGCGTAAACAATGAAGGGGTAATTCTTCGTGTCCTCGTAATACTCGTAAGGAATCAAGGCGTTTCCGCATTCCTCTGCCTTGACGGCAAGGGTATAAAGGCCGTCCTGCTTCTTTACGAAGTACATCTTCTTTCCGAGATCGCTGTCAAATCCATCCGTGGGGGGTGTGCCCGCAGTGACGTTGTATTCAAAATACTTGCCCTTTTCGTTTTTCTCGAAGATAAGCCGATCGCTGCTGTCAAGATTCACCGGTGTAATGCCGCTTGCCGTACCGACGAACGAGCCGCCCTCGATAATCACGGTAACGTTTTGTGCCGAACCGCTGCCGGACAGGTGGATGAGTGTCGTGGAAGAAGGAACGGCCGTTCCTGCGCTGCCCGAGAAATCAAAGGTACAATCGATCAGCTTCAGGGTAGACGTCGTGACACCTGTGACACCGCTGGAAGCACCCCAGCTTCTCGTTACCAGTGAGGTGATGTTTGTGATTCCCGACTTGACGCCAAAGATCACGTCCTCAAAGGTAATATTCATCGTCTTGTTGTAATTTACGTGGGATTGATAAGTCAAAATATGTCCGCTCGAAGAGGAGGATTTTCCCGCAAGGATCTTACCGTTTCTGATGTTTACGGTAGCGGTGCAGGCACTCTGCGCTTCGGTCATTTTGTTTGTGCCACCCTCCAGCAGCGAATTTGCGTTACGGGTGAGCGTACGACCGCCGAGGTCCACCTCGATGGTTCCCACCAGAAGTCCGAGATGCGCGGCACTGGAGCTTCCCGCGTCATGGTCCTGACGCATCAATACGTAAACGGTCTGACCTTTACGGCTTGACAGATAGTTCGTCGCTGCCGTAATGGCGTTGCCCCATGCTGCCAATGCGTTCACATAATTCTTGTTTGCGTCGAACAGCACGAAGGGATATGCCGCAGCATCTGCCGCAGATTGCGGAATGTTACCGTATTTGGTAACCAAGGGATTCTCTTCCAGAGTATAGATCTTACAGTCACCGCTGACCGTACCGTTTCCGAAGGAGACGTACGTGCCGCTCGCGGTCACACCGCTGACGGTCTCGGAAAGCGTATAATCCGCAGGAAGCGTGAGGGTGGCATATGCACCGCCGCTTCCCTTGCCCCAAACGAAGGTGTCGTTTGCGGTGTCCAGTGTCATGAGCGTGACATTCTCAAAGGAGGGCACCTTGAAGGAGCCGCCGTTGAAGGCAATGTCAGCGGATACGTAAGCATCGGAGGATGCAAAGGAAAAGACCGTATAATCGATGGTGATCGCACTGACGTCAATATCGCAATCCTCAAAGGTCAGCGAAACGTCAACGTTTGCCTTACAGTTGGTCTGTGCATAGAAAAGCGTGCTTCTCGTTCCGTTGAAGGCGGTAGGATGTATGCCGAAATCAACGTTCTCAAACGTAACGTCAAATTCCTTTGCATACGTGGAATTGTTCTGAATGCCGCATACGTTACCTCCTCCCTGCAAAACCGTTCCGTTCTTAACGGTCAGGGTGGTCTTATAGTTGCCGTTGTAGTTTGCATCCATGCCCAACTCAAAGAGCGAAGTAGTCTTCGACGTGAGCGTGTTTCCGTTCATATCCAGCAGAATGCTTCCGTTCATGTAACAGAGCCAGTTGGCGTTTCCTACGTAGCTTGCCACATCGCGGCTCTTTTGCATCAGAATCTGCACCTGCGTTCCGGGATTGGCATTCAGGGTTTCGCGTGTCAGAGTCAAAGCATCCTTCCACAAGGACACACCTCCGATGCACTTGCCGCCCGTAAAGAGCACAAAGGTGCTGTCCGCGTAGGTCGCGGGAATCGAACCGTAGGGAGAGGCGGTGGTGTCGTTCTTGAGCGTATAAACGTCAAAGTCCTCGCCATCGCTGACAAGCTCTCCGAATCCGAAATAACCCTCTGAGGTCGGGAAGGATGCCTTGGGCGTCGTACCGTTTACGACACTCATCGTGATATACTTTCCGTCGCTTCCCTTTTCAAAGATCAGACTGTCGGCAGCGCCCGTGGAATCCGCGCTGTACCACGTGATATTACCGACGGTGCTGTCGGTCAGAATTTTACCTCCGATGACTCTGACGTCCGCTGCTACGGAGTGGGTGCTGCCGCCATAGGCAAACACGGTGAAATCACAGGGAATGCCGCGCAGATCAAAGGTACAGTTCTTCAGAGTCAGATTCAGATCAAGCACTGCCTGCACCTTTGTGTTGTTCCATGCGAGGAAGAGCTTGTTGCGGTTGGTGGTAAAGGTTTCATCCAACCCGAAGGTGACGTTTTCAAAGAGCAGATCCATCTTCTTTTGGTAGTTGGAGCTCTGCTGTGCGGCGCACACATTACCGCCACCGATCAGCACCGTACCGTTCTTGACGGTAAACGCGGTGTCATAAGATCCCGTATAAGAGCTGTCCACACCCGCTTCAAAGAGTGACTGGGAGGAAAGCATTGTATTTCCGCCAAGGTCCAGAACGAACGTACCATTCATAAAGCAGAGCCAATTGGCGTTTCCGATATAGGTTTCGGAGGTATAATCGTCTCTCAGAAGCACGTTGACCGTCGCCCCCGGGAACTTTGCAAGAGTCTCTTTGACCGTGGTATTGGTCGTGATCCAGTTCTCCGCTCCCGCGAGAAAGGCTTCATCCATGAAAATGGCGAAGGGATACTTTTCCCGATCCGCGTACGCCTCCGGGATTGCACCGTATTCGGTGGAGTGTTCCGCCGTTTCCACGTCGTAAACGACGTATCCGTTTTCGGTGGAGGAGGACTTGAAGAACGCGTAATCACTTCCCTTTCTGAAGGGCGTCGTGGGAGCTGCCGCAGAGGAAGGAAGGAGCAATTGCAGATATTCACCCGATGCATTGGGAAGCGCATCGAACACACTCTCGCTAAACAGTGCGTCATGGAAGGTATTCGCAACGATTCTGCTGCCCGTAAAGGAGTAATTGACAGAAAGCGCCGCATCTCCCTTGGGGAAATACGCAAGACCGTTCAATCTCTTCGCGGGCAGATTTTCGCGCTCAACGTCCAAAACGCAATCGGTAAAGTGGACATTGGACACAACACCTGTGGCATTCGGCAAGGTTCGGGTACTGAAGATATTCAGCGTTGTGGCATCCTTTGCAACCGTTACGTAAAGATTTTCAAGGCTTACGTTGATGATCTTGTTGTTTCCTGCCGTAGTGGAACCGCCGTAGCCTATGAGCGCGGTGTCTGAAAGAACCACAGAACCGTTCTTCATGGTAACGTTCAGCGTGTTTGCGTTGGTTGCGGAAGCCCACAAAGGTGCATCGTAGGTATTTGCGGACGTGAGTCTGTAGCCATTGAGATCAATGACAAGATGACTCTTCGCGGCAAAGCTGACGAGATCAGAATTGGTCAGAGTGCAGTTGGACTGCAACGTGACCGTTGCACCGCTCGCAGCCGCATTGATCGCGCTCTTCCAGGAATCGTACTCGGTAGAGCCTACCTTGAAGGGCTTCGTTCCGGTAGGTGCTTTCACACCGAAGCCGCTGTCACTTGCGCTGACCAGAGAAACCGTTGCCGCCTCGACGTCGGTGAACTGCTCCACCGCCTTGATATTGTCAAGATAGATGGGATTTTCATCTTGCCCCCCCAAGGGAGTGAACTGTACGAACAAATCCTTTACCTGCGTATTCCATGCATATCGCATTTCATACACGGTGTAAGGAACGGTAAACTCGCTCCATTCGTTTGCCTTGGTAAAGAAATTATAGTAGACACGGTCATAGTCAATCCGTTGGGTTGCCTTCTGCGTTCCGCTGTTCATGAAGATGCGAACCGGTCTTGATACCGTATCGTAGACACGCACCGTGATGAGGAAGGTTCTGCCAAGATCTGACTTTCCGACAGCTGCCCCGTCCTTGATCACCTTTTTGGAGGTCAGCGTGTAGGAGCCCTCCATATTGGGATAGACACTGTACTCTCCGCTCTTGCTTTCGGGCACACGCACGATCTTCAGTGCCTTCTCACCGTCAATATCGACACCGACGGTGGTATCCGAGAAGACGTAGGAAAAGCCGCCGTCGTCGGAATCAAAGGTTTGTTCAAAGTGCGGCTCCGTGCTCTCCGTCTTTGCGGTCTTGAGCAAAACGGAAACCTGCGCGCCCACCTCATAGGAAGCAAGGTAATCGGTCACGTCGATCTCCCAGAAGCCCGTACCGCTGACGCGGACGCTTCCCATCAGATCGTTGTTTTGAGCATTGTAAGCATACAGAGTATTCGCCGCCTCGTTCTTGACGTTGACGCGAAGCTTGTAGCCGTCAGCCGTTTTTTCGGGTACTGTGAGAAGAACGGAAGATCCGTTTTCGTCCAACGTTACGGAGCTTGCAAGCGTCGTAACGTCACCCTCGGAGCGGGTGTGGAAGGACGTCACGTAAGGAACACCGATTGCCACACCGTTTTCCCCCTTCATATCTGCGGGCACGGTCAGGGTGTAGGCAGTATTCCCCTTCATACTGTCGGCAAGGAAGGTCCATTCGCTGTTTCCGTAGGCACTCGTCCAAGTACCTGTCAGCACGTTGCTCGAAGCATCCTTGACGGTGACCTTTTGGATTTCGCTTGCCGTGACCTCACCCACAAATTTGAGCGTGATTGCGTCGGTTGTACGGATCACACCGCCGTTTGCGGGAGTCGTGTAGCTCACGGAGACCGGCTCGCCTTTAAGGTAGTAGCCCATGAAACGGAAGAAGGCATCATAAATATCCACACCGTGGTTCGCATCAAATCCCTTTGTAAAGGTGTGTGCAATATCCGCCTCGAACCAAAGCGCGGGAATGTTCATCGTACGGCAGAGGTTGATCATAATATTTTGCTGACCGTACTCTGTGCTGTAGTTGTCCGCGAGATTTGCGGTGATGAACTGCGGCGCGTAGCCCTCGCAAAAATAATCCAGAAAAGCACCGCAGCTGGAGTAATTCGCCTGGACGCCTGAGGCGATCTCGTTGCCGTCATATACTGCCCAAGGCTGCAATTCACCGCCGTCCACCGTAAAGCCATCAACGGTCACGTCCGCCGTATCGCCGTTGTCGTAACGGCTTCTGCCGCTGCACTGTGCGGGCAGGAGCAGCTGAACGAAGGAATTGACCTTATCATTGACCGCCTCGGCAACCTCTGCGTCAGAAAGGCCATCTGCCTTTGTGATCAGATCCTTGCAAAGCACGGGAGCACCCAATTGGGTATACCATGCGGTCTTGGAAATACCGTAAGCACCGAAGTGATCAACGTCGATCGCATAGGTATCCTCCTCGCTCAACGCAAGATAGCGGAGGAAGCGAGCAGCGGCAGAGCCCGACTGTGTCGCGTTATAGGTATAGGTCGCGTAGGTCATGTTGACACCCGTAACACCGCCCGCTATATCGCCGCTGAAGGAGTCGTAATGATCCGAGCGCGCCATGGGAATCCATGCATACTCCGCGATCGCTCCCGCATATCCGTTAAAGAGGAAGCCCATGAACTGCGGACGGTCCTCGGCATTCAAAGCCGCAGAAAGAGACGCAGAGGAGGAATAAAGAATCACCGCCGGTGCCTTTTTCAGAGGGCTTGTCGGATAGACCGTATGCATGTAAAGATTGAGATCGATCGGAGTACCGTCGGCTTTGACGCAATCCGTGATCGTTTCCGCCTTGGTATACCCCACCTTGGTGTACTGACCGTTTGCGTTGTCCACGGTCGTGCCTGCGGCATCCGCGTACCAAACGGGAGAAGAACCGTCGGGCGCGAGCTGCGTCGTTTTCCGTGTACCGTCGGGGCGCACCCACTTGACGATCTTGGAGGACTTCGTGCCGCGGAAATCGTTGTTCCAGAGCTTTACGATCTCCTCAAGCGTTCCGTCCACACCGTGCTTATCCAGCTCGAAGTAAACGTCGTTCAGGCGTACGTTATCCCCGGCGGGAACAACGAGAGTGTCCTGATAAGCCCCGCTCTCAAAGACGTTTGCGCTCTTGAAGAAGTCGCCCGCCTTAGCTTTGTTACGCAGCTTGGAGGCAGACCAATCCAACGCGGGGCTTTGCGCCTTTTCACTGTTCAGATAGTCCACGACCGCCACCGCGTATCCGCGTTCCAGCATCGATCTGATGATGCTCACGTCGCTGTCGGTTCCCACCCGTGCGGTGTTGGTATTGACAACGTACACGATGACGGGAGTTGCCCCCAGCGTCATAAAGCCCGCCTTGGCGTTTCCGTGTGTGGCGCTGTCGTAATATACCGTTACCTCGTACGGGATTCCGATATAGCCGTCATTTTCAAATGCCTGTGTTTCCCCTTGCGCGCACGCAGAGATCACAGCATCGTTCTTGATTGCCTCCATAGCATCTGCCTCCCCGGAATTTGACGCGATTTCATTCGCCCATGCAATGAGCGACGTCATCGGTAAAATCGGAAGCAGCATGGAAAGCATGAGAAGCAGCGCAAGCAATCTTGTCCGTTTCTTCATTTCCTAAATTCTCCTTTCGGACCATGAATCAAAGAAGGGCAATTCCCGAATTTTCTTGAGATTGCCCTTTCTTTAATATTACCATACAGACGGTATTTTGCCAATACCAAAACTTCCATCTAACATGTCAAATTCTCCGATTTTTGGTGAACTTTTTGTTAAGACTTTTTCCTTTCCGGGGGAAGACTGTCAAGCGTCTGATCGTTTTCAAACCTCCTTTGTGCCCTGTAAAAGGTATTCATGCTTCCAAAGCCGCACATCTCCGCCGCGCTTGTGGCGGAAAGATTCGGTTCCTCGCGTCGCAAGCGTTGATATTCGATCATGCGGCAGGTATTTACGTAATCCGTAAAGCTGCTTCCCATAAATTCGTTGAAGGCGGTAGAAAAATAATTTGCGGAATACCCAAAACGAGCGGCAACCTCACCGACTGTCAGCTTCTCGGTATAATGCTCGCAAATATACGCAACGGCATCCAGAAGCACCTTGTTCTGCTGCTCCGTTTCCTTTTTGGGAAAATGGGGATAGTAACGCAGCATCAGATATGCCAACGTATCGACAAATGCGCGCTTGCACAAAAGAGAATCGGAATCCCAATGTCTTATGGCGAAATCAAGATACGCCTTGACCGTATCGAATCCCTCTCCTCCCACCATGTGAGAGGGAAACGAGATGCTTCCGAGACGGTTGACCTCGTTGAAAAAATCACGCGAGATCAGAATGACGTAGCACACGGCATCCTTGGTATAGTAGTAGCGATGCGGCTCTCGGCTGTTGATAAAACAAATGTCCCCGGCACTGAGCACGTGCGCCTCACCGTTGATCACAAGATCCATAGATCCCTCCAGTCCCACGGCAAGCTCAACGGCGTTATGAAAACCAGGAAGCAGATACGGGCGGGATTCGGAACGGTAATTTTTTCCGTAATGAAGTCCGAAATAAATGTGATCCTTTTGGTCGCGTATCTTTTCATACCATGCGTGTATCATTCGAAATTCTCCTTCCTTCACCTTTATATCCACTATACCATATTTTCCGTTTTGAATCAATACCTTTTTTATAAAAAAGAGTCTGTCTCAAGCTTCATAAGCCAAAGACAGACTCTCGTTTTTGGGGCAAAGAGCATCTTATGCTCTCGCTGCCTCCAATTTCAGTTTCTCAATAATCGCCTGTGCCGCCGCATCCATATAATCGTTTTCCATCAATTCGATCATACCGCGGTCCACAAGTGCTGCAAGCTTCGGATCCATGGGGATGCGTGCCAGAAGATCGTAGCCGAACTTCTCCGCGATCTCTTCAATATGGCTCTCACCAAAGACCTTGATTTCCTTGCCGCAGTCGGGGCACTTGATATAGCTCATGTTTTCCACAAGACCGAGCACGGGAACGTTCATCATGGAAGCCATGTTCGCCGCCTTGCTCACGATCATGGAAACCAGATCCTGAGGGCTGGAAACAATAACCACACCGTCAAGAGGAAGGGACTGGAACACCGTCAAGGGGACGTCTCCCGTTCCCGGAGGGCAGTCGACCAGCAGCACGTCCACGTCCCAGATCGTATCCTTCCAGAACTGCTGAACAGAGCCTGCGATCATTGCACCTCTCCATACCACGGGACGGGTTTCATCCGCACCGATGAGGAGATTGACGGACATCATATCGATTCCCGTTTTACTGGAGGGAGGAATCATCCCGTGATCGTCACCGTATACCTCGACGTTGTGAAGGCCGAACGCTTTGGGGATGGAAGGACCTGTGATATCGGCATCCAAAATTCCCACCTTATACCCTTCTCTTTGCAAAAGCACCGCCAGCATGGTGGTGACAAGGGACTTACCGACACCGCCCTTTCCGCTGACAACACCGACAACGTGCTTCACCTCGCTGAGCTCATTCGCGGGAATGAGAAGGCTCTGCGGCTTTTCACGCGAGCTGCAATTTGAGGAGCAGCTTGCACAATCATGCGTACATTCCGACATTTTACATCTTCCTTTCATAGCATCTGCAATGTTTTCAATATCCTTGATATTATACACCTCTTTTTCGCCGATTTCAAGTGATTTTATAAAAAATATCAAAACGCGCGTATTCTTTTGCCGCCCCGTGATCATAGAAACCAAAAAAATCAAAAAAAATCCGATTTTTTTCGCAAAAAGAGAGAAAAAGTGATTCAAAACAAAAAAGATGTAAAATAGGGCTTGTATTTCTGCCAATTTGCGGTATAATTATTATGTATGAAAATTTCTTTGGAGGATCTGAAAACATGAGCAAAACTTTGGAAAAGCTGAACAACTTTGAGGGCGTGAAGGGCCCCCTTCTCACCATCGTAATGGACGGCGTGGGACTCGCTCCCGATACGGTATCCAACGCGGTTGCGGGCGCGTACACTCCCAACCTCGACGCGTTGATGAAAAATTATCCGACGGTGTCTCTCAAGGCACACGGAACGGCAGTCGGACTTCCCTCCGACGATGACATGGGCAACAGTGAGGTCGGTCACAACGCACTCGGCGCGGGACAGGTATTCGCGCAAGGCGCAAAGCTTGTTTCCAACTCCATTGAATCGGGCAAGATGTTCACATCCTCCACCTGGCAGGAGCTGATCTCAAATGTAAAGAACAACGCCTCTACCCTTCATTTTTTGGGACTCTTCTCCGACGGAAACGTGCATTCCCACATTGATCACCTCAAGGCAATGCTCGCACAGGCGAAAAAGGAAGGCGTTTCCCGTGTCCGCGTTCACATTCTTCTTGACGGCCGTGACGTAGGAGAAACCTCTGCGCTTGAGTATATCAATCCCTTTGAGGCTTACCTTGACTCCCTTCGCGACGCAAGCTTCGATATCAAGATCGCATCCGGTGGCGGACGTATGACCATCACGATGGACCGTTATGAAGCAAACTGGGCAATGGTGGAAGCCGGTTGGAAAACCCACGTGCTCGGTGACGGAAGACAGTTCGCAACCGCTGCGGAGGCGGTAGAAACCTACAGACGTGAGCTCGGTGTCATCGACCAGGATCTTCCCGCATTCGTCATTGCGGAGAACGGTGCTCCCATCGGAACGGTGGAGGACGGCGACAGCGTGATCTTCTTCAACTTCCGCGGCGACCGCTCCATTGAAATCTCCCGTGCGTTTGATGCCAAGGAGGGCGAATTTGACAGCTTTGACCGCGTCCGTGTTCCCAACGTGGTGTATGCGGGCATGCTGGGATACGACGGCGACCTTCACATCCCCAACAAGTATCTGGTATCTCCCCCCGAAATCACCAACACCATGAGTGAATATATGGCGAATACGGGCATCCCCGTGCTTGCCATCTCCGAAACGCAGAAATACGGTCACGTGACCTACTTCTGGAACGGAAACAAGTCCGGTAAATTCAACGAGGAGCTTGAGGATTATATTGAGATCCCCTCCGACGTCGTTCCCTTTGAGCAGCGTCCCTGGATGAAGTGCGCGGAGATCACGGACAAGCTCATTGAGTGCCTCAACAGCAAAAAGTACAAGTATCTGCGCGTCAACTTCCCCAACGGGGATATGGTAGGTCATACCGGCTCTCTTGCGGCAACCCGTTGCTCCATGGAGGCGCAGGATCTCCAGCTTGGAAGAATCCTTCCCGTTGTGGATGCACTGGGCGGAGTCGCGCTCATCACGGCTGACCACGGAAACGCGGACGAAATGTATGAGATGGACAAGAAGAGCGGACAGCCCAAGGCAGACAAGAGCGGCAAATTCAAGGCAAAGACCAGCCACACGCTCAATCCCGTTCCCTGCATCATCTATGATAACACAGAGGCACGCGAGCACTACACCGTCAAGACAGAGGGTGCGTTCGGTCTTTCCAACGTTGCGGCAACCACCGTCAACCTCCTCGGCTACAAG
This sequence comes from Eubacteriales bacterium, assembly GCA_045536125.1. Taxonomy (GTDB): domain Bacteria; phylum Bacillota; class Clostridia; order Oscillospirales; family CAG-272; genus UMGS1865. Next base: position 19,476 of record JAZSMX010000038.1, read on the forward strand.
GCACCCGAAATGTGGGACGCTTCCATCGTGGAGGTAAAATAAAAATGCCCTTTCTCACAGAGCTTCACGCACACACCGTTGAAAGCAGCTCCTGCGCGCATCTTTCCGCCGCAGAGGTAGCGGAGCGTTATATCTCCTACGGATACAGCACCGTTGTCGTCACGAACCACTACAACAACTACAATCTGGATCTTGCGGGGGAAGATTGGAAAACGCGGATCGATCACCACTTAGAGGGGTATCGCGCAATGAAGGAGTACGCAAAGGATCGCCTTTGCGTGCTTCTCGGATGTGAGCTTCGCTTTGAGGAAAGTGACAACGATTATCTCGTCTTCGGTATGGACGAGCAGTTCCTCACAGAAAACGAGAATCTGCACCGCATGACGCTCAAATCCTTTTCCTCCCTTGCGAGAAAGAACGGTTTTCTGATCGTTCAAGCACATCCGTTCCGCAACGGGATGAAGGTAATGAATCCTTCCTATCTTGACGGAATCGAAATATTCAACGGTCACGAGGGGCATCATTCCAGAAACATGATCGCCAAGGAGTGGGCAAAGCTCTACGGACTCATTCCCACCTCCGGAACGGATTTTCACCACCCGACGCAATTCGGCTGCGGCGGTATTGTCACAAAAAATCCGATCGACACCTCGGAGGCGCTGATCGCAACTCTTCGCGCTCGGGACTATACCTTGATCTGTCAAGGTCCTGCCGCAGAGCGCGACGGAATGACCGATCTGTCCGCAAACTACTGAAATTGGAGACTTTCATGGATTTTACGAATTTAGAAGGCTTGGCGGCACACTGTGCCGCCTGCCAAAAATGTGAGCTTGGCAAGACGAGAACCAAGCTTGTCTTCGGCACGGGAAACGAGCACGCGGATCTGATGTTCGTGGGCGAAGCTCCCGGGGAGCAGGAGGATCTGTCCGGTGTCCCCTTTGTGGGACGCGCGGGGCAGCTTCTTGACAAATATCTTTACGCCATTGACATTGAGAGAGAGGACGTTTACATCGCCAACATTCTCAAATGCCGTCCTCCCAAGAACCGCGATCCCCTTCCCGAGGAGGAGGATGCCTGCATCGGATATCTTCGCGAGCAGGTCAAGCTGATTCGACCGAAGGTAATCGTTTGCCTGGGAAGGATCTCGGCAATGCGTCTGATCAAGCCCGATTTCAAGATCACGCAGGAGCATGGAACGTGGTTTGAAAAGGGCGGTTATCTCATGACTGCCGTTTATCACCCCGCTGCCCTTTTGCGCGATCCGAGGAAAAAGGAAGACATGCTTGAGGACATGAAGCGAATCAAGGAAAAGCTTGACGAGCTTGGAGGTAAGGACGCGCAATGAACGATTTTTTCATCCCTCTTCTGACCATTATTCTGACACTTTTCTTTTTGATGATCTGCGGTTACGTTGCGAGAAAAACCAAAATCATCGATACAAGCGCATCCAAGGCGCTCTCCAAGCTGATCATTTCCATCGGTCAGCCGATGATGATCATCAGCGCGCTTGCCAAAGCGGATTATACCCAAGAAAACATCACCATCGCCTGGCAAGTGGTTGTCCTCAGCACACTCATGCATCTTCTGATGGCGTTGCTCGCTTTTCTCTTTTGCAAGCTTTTAAAGAAGCATCCGGATCAGAACAAGATTTTTGAATTTTCTCTGGTCTTTGCCAATGCGGGATTTATCGGATTTCCCATCCTTGACGCCATCTTCGGCGACGGCATCGGAAGCTTTATGGGTGCCTTCTACGTCATCAGCTTCCATCTCTTGCTGTGGACCTGGGGCATCATGATCTTGGCGCGCGGCAGAGAGGATATCAAGCTGACTCCCAAAAAGGTCTTTTTCAATTACGGAACAGTTCCCTGTGCCATCGGAATTGTGATCTTTCTCCTCAAGGGTGTCATTTCACTCCCCACGGACAGCGCACTTCTTCCCGTTTGCAACGCCTTCGGAAGCTTCTTTGCTTACCTTGGAAATCTATGCACACCGATCTCGGTGCTGGTGACAGGTGCTCTTCTTGCAACGATCTCCCTTCCCCGTATGTTTACCAACGGAAAGCTCTATCTCCACTCGGGAATCAAGCTGATCGCCTTTCCCGTCATCATCTGCGTGCTGACCAAGCTCGCATTGATGGGAATCACCTCTGCCTTTCCGAATGCACTGACAGCTGAGACCGTCAGAATTTACATCCTTCTTTCCGCAGCAATGGCAGGTGTGCCCAGCGCCGCCACCATTTCCATGCTTGCGGAGCTGTACGATATCGAACCCGGCTACGCCTCCCAATCGGTCGGCATGACCTCAATTCTATCTACCGCCACACTCCCCGTCGTCATGATCTTTGCCGAATGGGTAGCCAATCTATAAAAAGAACCGCGCATCGGGGAAAAATCCTCGATGCGCGGTTCTTTTTTTATTAGATGGAATGGATTCCGTTTTCCTTGTCCGCATGCTCTGCGTCAAGGTTGTACTTCTTTGCCTTGCGGTACTCGAAGAATTTCTTGGAAACCTCCGGGAAGAGTGCGTAGGAAAGAACGTCCTCGTCCTGCTCAAGATACTGTGCGATCTCTGCGCGAAGCTGCTCAAGCTCGGGCTTGAGTGCATCTGCGGGACGGTAGGTAATGGGCTGCTCGTCACCGATGATCTTCTTGACAAACTCGGGATCGATTTCAACGGCAGGCTTACCGTACTCGCCGCGAACGATACCCTTGAACTCCTTGGTCACGGTCTTGTATCTCTCACCCATGATCACGTTGAACACAGCCTGTGTACCGACGGTCTGCGAGGAGGGAGTGACCAGAGGAGGATATCCGACGTCTGCACGCACACGCGGAACTTCCTCTAAAACCTCGGTGAGCTGATCGGACTTTCCTGCCTGTGCAAGCTGGCTCATCAGGTTCGAAAGCATACCGCCGGGAACCTGGTAGACCAGTGCATTGACGTCCACCTTGAGTGCCTTGGGATTGAGAAGACCGTTTGCAAGATACTTCTCACGCAAGGGGGTAAAGTGCTTGGTGATCTTATCCAATTCGGTCAGCTTGATGCCCGTATCGTAGGGCGTGCCCTCAAGCGCTGCGACCAGTGCCTCCGTGGGAGGCTGAGAGGTACCGAGCGCCATGGGAGAAATTGCGGTATCGATCACGTCAACGCCTGCCTCAACCGCCTTCATCAAGGTCATGGAGGCAAGACCTGCCGTGTAGTGGGTATGGAGCTGTACGGGAACCTTGACGGATTCCTTGATCGTCTTGACAAGCTCATACGCATCGTAAGGCTTGAGAAGCCCTGCCATATCCTTGATACAAATGGAATCCGCACCCATTTCCTCAAGCTGCTTTGCATACTTGGAATAGTACTCCATCGTATACACAGGACCTGTGGTGTAGGAGAATGCCGCCTGAACGTGGCCCCCCTCCTTCCTGGTTGCGTCGATTGCCGTTTTAAGGTTTCTCGGATCGTTGAGCGCGTCGAAAATACGGAGGATATCAATTCCGTTTGCGATGGACTTCTGCACAAAATACTCAACGACGTCGTCGGAATAGTGACGGTAGCCGAGAATGTTCTGTCCGCGGAAGAGCATCTGAAGCTTGGTGTTCTTTACCTTGTCACGGATGGCACGGAGGCGTTCCCACGGATCTTCGTTGAGAAAGCGCATGCAAGCGTCAAAGGTAGCACCGCCCCATGCCTCCAGAGAATGGTAGCCGACTTTGTCCATCTGTTCCAGGATGGGAAGCATCTCCTCTGTCGTCATACGGGTTGCAATCAGCGACTGATGGGAGTCGCGAAGCACTGTTTCTGTAATTTTTACGTTAGCCATATTGATTTACTCCTATCAGATTCAATTATGCAAAGTTTGCCAGAAGCACACCTGCGGCAACGGCAGAACCGATGACACCCGCCACGTTCGGTCCCATCGCGTGCATGAGAAGGAAGTTGGAGGGATCTGCCTCCTGCCCTACTCTCTGAGAAACACGTGCCGCCATCGGAACGGCGGAAACGCCGGCAGAGCCGATGAGAGGATTGATCTTTCCACCCGAAAGCTTATTCATAATCTTCGCCGTAATAAGACCGCCCATGGTGGAGATCAGGAATGCGGTCAAGCCGAGGACAATGATCAGGAGTGTCTTTGCATTGAGGAAGGATGCGGCGGTCGCCGTCGCACCGACGCTGACACCGAGGAAGATCGTGATGGTGTTCATCAAGCCGTTCTGTGCCGTGCCCGAAAGTCTTCCCGTCACACCGCAAACGTTGAGAAGGTTACCGAACATCAGGCATCCGATCAGCACCAATGCATCGGGAACGATCAATCCGACAACCGCGGTAACGATCACGGGGAAAATGATCTTCTCTGCCTTCGAAACCGCGCGAAGTGCGGTCATCTTGATCTTTCTCTCCTTTTCCGTGGTGAGAAGCTTCATCACGGGAGGCTGGATCATGGGGATCAGCGCCATATAGGAATACGCCGCGATCGCGATTGCGCCAAGGAGCGCGGGAGCGAGCGTTTTGGTGACGGTGATCGCCGTAGGACCGTCCGCGCCGCCGATGATACCGATGGATGCCGCTTCTTCGGGAGAGAAAATCGTGAGAAGCGCGCCCGTAAATGCGACAAAGACACCAAACTGTGCGCCCGCACCGATCAAGAGGCTCTTCGGATTGGAGATCAGAGGCGTAAAGTCGGTCATCGCACCGATACCGATGAAGATGATGCAGGGATAAATACCCGTCTTGACACCGATATAGAGAAGGTCAAGAAGTCCTCCGTGCTGGAGAATGTAGTTGAAGTTGGTGTACGCGGAGGAAATCAGTCCGTTCTCGTAGGTGAAGCTGTAAAGCTCCGTGAAGGGAATAAATTCCTCGCCCACGACCGTACCGATGCTTCCCACGCTGATCTGTTCGGCAATATCGGGGAAGGTCATCTTCATTTCCTCGATAAACACCTCCGCCATTTCGGGGGTGAATTGAATTTCCTCGAAAATACTCAAGGCATCCACACCGTAGACCTCGATGATCCTGTTTAAAAGCGTGAAATCCGAGAAAAACCAATAGTCGGAATGGAACAGTCCGCCGCCGGGAAGGTTCGTCAGAAGCATTCCGATCGCAATGGGGAGAAGCAAAAGCGGTTCAAATCCTCTTACGATCGCAAGATAGACAAGAACACCTACGATGGCAAGCATGATCAAGGTCTGCCAGGATTCGGCTTCGATGCTGTTGATCAGCTTGTATACACCGGTGGATTCCCAAAAGGTTAATAAGCTATCCAATAAATCTTGCATGTAACCGTTTCCTTTCTACAATTTTTTGATGTTTGCAAAAGGAATCAGTTCAGCGTAACAAGAACAGCGTCGGTTGCGACGGAAGAGCCCTGAGATGCCTCAACGGAAGCCACCACACCGTCAGCGGGTGCCATAATATCGTTCTCCATCTTCATTGCCTCAAGCACGCAGAGAACGTCACCCTTCTTCACACTGTCACCCACCTTGACGTTGACCTTGATCAGGGTACCGGGCATCGGAGCCTTGACTGCGGTAGCGCCTGCCGTACCCTTGGGAGCTGCTGCGGGCGCGGGAGCTGCTGCGGGAGCAGGAGCTGCTGCGGGCGCGGGAGCTGCTACGGGAGCGGGAGCAACACCGCCTGTAATCTCTTCAACAACAACGTCGTAAGCGACACCGTTCACAGTAACACGATAGTTTTTCATATAATTCACCATAACCTTTCATTCAGTAAAGTAACATTCGTTTCCAAAGGAGTTAAATTCTCTTTTTAGAGGATACACCGACACGCTTGAAGGAGACGACACGGAATGCACCCGTATAGCCGTCATCGGCAAGCTGTGCGGAAATCGCTGCGGTAATCGCTGCGACGATGGCTCCGTCATCCGTTGCGACGGGAGCTACGGGAGCATTCTCCAACACGGGAGACGGCTGCACAGTCGCCTCTTCGGCGGGAGCATCCTTTGTCGCCGCGACGCTCTTTTCTTTTCTGCCCACGAGGAAATAGTGCAAAAGCTCAATCGCCCCCCAAAGAATCGACAACACCAAAAAGATGGTCAGCATTCCCTGAAGAGATACGATTCCCGCTTTGGAAGCACGTTCGGCAAAGGTCATGTCCTCTGCGGTCAAAGCAACAACATTCATCATCATGATCTACCTCCGATCAAAGAGGAAGATTGCAATGCTTCCGTGCGGGCTCGCCCGTATTCTTCATCATCAGCATGTAAACTGCCGCGCAGATGCGCTGACGGAGCTCGGCGGGAGCGATCACGTCATCCACAGAGCCGTCGGAGGCGGCTGCTACCGCGGATGCGTTCTCATTCACCCACTTCTCTTCCAGATCCGCACGCGTCGTGTCCTCGGTGATGCGGTCATTCCAGAGGAATGCTACCGCGGACGCGGGAGCCATCACGCTGATCTCGGACGTGGGAAGCGCGAAGACCATGTCCGCACCAAGTGTCTTGGAGCCGAGGAGCGTAAATGCCGCACCGTAAGCCTTACCGACCACAGCCGTAATCTTTGCCGTATTTGCGGAAGCATAGGTCATTGCGAGCTTGGCAAGCTGAGACGCCAGAGGTGCGCCCTCCGCCTTGGCACTGACCTGTACACCGACGCTGTCAACAAGCGTCAGAACGGGAATGGAGAAGCTGTCGCAAAGAGAGATCATCCTCGCAGCCTTCTTTGCACCGTCCACGGTGATCGCACCGTCAGAAATTGCGTTGTTGCTTGCAATCACACCGCAAAGAACACCGCCGAAGCTTGCAAATCCGACCGAAAGCTCCTCTGCATAGTCCTTACCGATCTCAATGAAGTCGGAGGCATCTGCCAATGCTGCGACAAGCGCAGCGCCGCTCAAGCCCTCAACGTTGACCGTTCGATTGATATCATCGGTGATCTCCTCTGCAACCACACCCTCTTCGTTGTTCGAAGGCAGCAGAGCGATCAGCTTTGCGATCCTCGCATAAGCGTCGGCATCGTTCTCCGCACTGACAGAGGCAAGTCCGTTCTTCGATGCCGCTTCTACAGTCGAAATCTCCTTACCGACGATAAAGGGCGCATTGACGAACAGCTCGGACTGATCCTTTACGGTGATCACCAGATCGAACATTGCGGCAACCGTTGCCGACATGCCCGCGCAAACACCGCTGATCAAAGCGATCTGCGGAATCACACCCGAGGCATCGCTGACACATTTCAAAAGCTTACCGTAGGCGGACATCACGGATGCACCGTCGGCAATCACCGCCCCCGCGCTGTCGAACATTCCCACAACGGGAGCTCCGTTTTTCATTGCCATGCTGTAAAGCATTGCAATTTTTTCCGCTTGAAGAGCATCGAACGCGCCCTTCTTGCGGTCACTGTCCTGTGCAAAGGCATAGACCAGCTTACCGCCGATCGCACCATAGCCACAGACAACCCCGGCAAGGTCTGCATTGTCTCTCTTCATATAAGCGCCGGTTTCCACAAAGGTCCCCGCGTCGAAAAGAGCCGCGATCTTCTGGGTACCGACCGTTGTACTTTTCTCCATAAAGACAACCTCCAAAAAAGTAATTTCTCAAGGGGATTTTGGCATTCTTTTCAAAAAATACCATCCTACCCCAGTTTAATTTTATTATAACATATCCGTCAATATTTTGTCAATGCCCGTCCCCTTTTTTTCGTGAATAAACTGTAAACCTTTCACCAAAAAAAGACAGCCGCCTCCAATGCCGAATGGCATTCTCTGAGGCGGTTGCCCTTTTCAATTTCATTAAAAGCCGTGATCGTTTTCAAACGCGATCTGCAAAAGCGCGTCCAATGCGAGGAAATGATCGTAATAAGGCTCGATGCTCTCCTCGTGCCGTCCGAATTCCAGACGGAATTTTTCGCAAGCCTTGCGTGCTTCCTCGGTGTCTCCCCTCGCCTTTTGCGCAAAGAATTCGGACAGAAGACGTGCGTACTGTGTATGGAAGTGCAAAAGACGCCCGTGTAGGGAAACGGTTCTGCGCGGTTCCTTCAAAAGCTCCTTTGCAAGCGCTTCCCCTTCCCCTGCAACCTCTTCGTAGCGGCGAAGCACACGCTCCTCCTCGGGGCAATAGTACCGGGAACGGGCAAGGTCAATGCTCTTTTCTCCCTCGGTGAAGGCAACATCGAAGCACTGTTCCGTTTTTTCGAAATATTCCAATGCGCGCGCACAGTATGCGCCGTATGCACATTCAAAGTATTCCTTTTGCAATTCCTCAAAGGAAAGCGTTACATCATACAGATGCCTTGCGTGAACGTAATAGGCAAATCCGTTCGGGAAGAAGCTTCTTTGCGATCCGCACTGGATCAAGCCGTCCACGGAAAAATCGGTGTACGTATCAATGTCCTCATAGATGCGCCTGGCAAGCGCAATTCCCGACGGATCATAGATACGGTGACGCCAGAAATGGTACTCGTAGCACAGGCTCGCTCCCTTCCACGTTTTTTTCCACTCCTCAAAATACGCAAGATAAAGCTCCAGCGACTTCGGCATGGTGATGCCGTTGGGAATATAGGGCTCCGTTTGCACGGTAAGCGTCTTTTGAGGAAGCGTTTTCGTATAGCTTCTGGTAATGGGAGCTAACAGGAGCGTAAACCGATCGGAATTCTTCAATGTTTCCTCAAGGGGTGCCCAGCAGGTATTGACGTACGCAATGAACACGATCCTTGTGGGAAGCTCCCGTTTTTTCAATGCCTCATCAATGTCGTTCATTAAGATCATGTACCAATCCGAGGGTGTCTTTTGACGGCACGCCTCGCATTCGCAATGATTGTTGTAATCGTCCGCAAGCCACACGTGGATATAATCCGAATTCCGATGCGCCTGTGCATAGGACGCGATATACTCGGCAACCCGACGTCTGGCTTCCACGTTCGACATACAGAAATTCGTATTCGCGGGGATTCCACCGAACAAGCCGCGCTTGCCTTGCACCTGTGCCAAAAAGCCGCGTGTTTCCTCGGGAATCTCGGAATCCTCCATCACGTCCCACGTGTTTGCCGAATCGATCCCGAAAGGATCAATGGTGAATCCGTGCCCGACACTGTGAAGCTCCAGGGAGCGCAAAGAGATCTCCGCTTCACACTCCCGTGTCCATGCAATCACCTGCTCACGGGATACGTTCTCAACGATACGGTTTTCCTCATTGTGCCGATGCTCATAGTAGCGCTCGTAGAACACGGCGGGGACTCTGAACTGAAGCATGCAGACGTTCATACCGACCTTCGGGGTAAAATCGATCATGTCAAGAAGAACGCGCTGACTCGTCGCGCCCTCGTTGCACCAGCCGCGATAGCGGCGGGAGGGCTTGTGACGGAGAGAAACGTCGCGCAGCTTCTCCACGTGAGGAATCCATTCTCCATCCTTCCCGGGCATGAGAAAACGGCATCCGTTTTGCTTTAAATATTCATATACCGCAAGGAGAAGCGCACGGGGATTATTTCCCGCGACAACGCCTGTCTCCCCTTCGGTATTCACGTATAAAATCTCGTCAAGCGTCGCATCCCGCACGTCGGAATCGTCAAGCCCGAAGTCCCTCATCAAGCCAAGACAGAGCGCACTGTTGTCAAAGGGGGCGGAAAAGATCTCGATCTCTCCCGCCTCCGGCATCATCATTCGAAGATACTTTTTCAATTCCTGCGCGGCAAAATCCACCGTGGGGTGAGAGCTGATTTTACAAATTCTCACCATGAGAGATCCCCATCAATTGCACTCGGCAACGAGCGGTCCTGCCAATTCGTTAAGGAAGAACAGTCTTCCGGGAAGCGTCGGAATGTAGCTGGACGTAATCCAGGGTGTCGGACCGTGGCGAAGCGTCATCCACAGAGACATTCCCTGCCACTGCATGCCTCTTCCCAACACACCGTCAGCACCGCCGATCGCATAATCCGCCTGCAGGAAAAGTCCGGGGCCGATCGTGTTGGCACGGCAAGGAACAAGCGTGGTTCTCGACTTGAAGCTGGTCAACGCATTCTGCTCTACCGTCAGGGGATGGATCTTCGCACCGATTCTGTAGGGGGCGCTCTTCCATTCCGCCTCGGTTGCATAATCCGCAGCGAAGTGGGGCTCCCAGAACGCGATGTGGCACATTCTTCCGATTCCGTATACCAAAACGAGCTTTGCGCCCTCCCCCTTCAGTGCCTTGATCTTTTCGGGATAGGTGGGCAGATTCTCCTTGGTTGCAAAATTACGCTGATCCTTGGGAACGGTCAATTCGCCCAGAGGATTGAACAGTGCATCCTCCATAGCGTACTGGAACGCGCCGTGATTATCGGGGGGAAGTGTATTTCCCGTACCGTCACTCCACTCATCCATGTTGAAGGTGTAAACGTGCTCGCAGGAGACCTTCCACTCCTTGAGGAAGTAGACCACCCAACGGTACATTCCCATAGGTCCTACGGGAAGAATGAAGGCGATCTTTCTGCCCTCCTCCTTTGCGCGGCGGATCTCATTTGCGATCTCGTGTCCCATATAGGTCTCAAAATCGGAAAGAGAATGACACATCACGGGCTCAAACGCAGGATTCCAGAAATCCTGTCTCTCTGTGACCGTTTCGGGGGCATCGATGCAAGCATCGATCTTATCAAAATCCCAGCCCTCGGGATAGAAGCCTTCCAGCATGCTTCCCTTTACAGTTGACATAAAATTCATAACAAAATCTCCTTTCTGTTTTCAAAAATCAGGGCAACAGTCTTTTTGCCGTTCCCTTGAGATACACCTGGCATTGACGGAAGCCCTCGGCATACGCAACGCCGCACTGATATCCGCGGTAACGCGAGCAGGTGCGCACCATATCGGGGAAATCGATTCCGTCGTGGTCGCGCATCCATACCACCTGGCTCTCATGGCACTCCAGCATGGAAAGCTTGAGCTCGATCTCATCCGTGACGTCCACGTACTCGGTCGGATTGAAGTTGACACCCGCCAAGGTGTCCATATAGTAGATCGGAACAAGCTTTGCGGGAGGAACGCTTTTATCTCCGTAGTTCGGAAGCGTTGCGGTGAAGGATGCATCGAAGACAAGCTTGGACACCGTCGTATGGTCGGGCATATAGTCATCGGGATCGTGCGTGATGATCAGATCGGGATTTGCGTATTTGATCACCTTGACCATCTTGTCGCGCGCCTCGCGGTCATCAAAGATCTCAAGGTCGTCAAAGCCGCCCCAGATCACCTCAATCCCCGCCATAGCACCCGCACGGCGTGCTTCCTCCGCGCGGATCTTCGTCAATTCATCCGGAGGGATCACCACGTGTCCCAGATTTCCCGAGGAGGCATGACATACAATGACCGTATCTCCGCGCTTCACACATTTTGCAAGCGTTCCCGAGCAAGCGATTTCAATATCGTCGGGATGCGCTCCGATTGCAAGAATTCTCATGTTTGATACCTTCCTTTTTAAAAAGTATTTTGACAAGAAAAGTATACCACATACAAGTCGCATTCGCAATTCACTTCCGTTCACAAAAAGAGTAAAATAATACACAAATATTTTTTTAATCTTTTTGTTGACATGTAAAAAAAGTCATGCTATACTAAAGGCATGGAACAAAAATATTACCGCCACAAGCTGAAAAATCTGCTGGTCATCAACAAAATCGTGACCACGCATTATCTGGAGCTGAACCGCACATTTTCAAACAGCGGTGAGGCACACGACTTCTGGGAATTCGTTTACGTGGACAAGGGAATTCTTCACTGCCGTAAGGAGGAAGAGAACGTGATCTTAAAGGAGGGAGAGATCTTATTCCACAAGCCGAACGAATTTCACGTGCATGCCTCCGATCCGCACTCGCCTCCCCACATTTTTATCGTTTCCTTCGAATGCAAAAGCGAAGCCATGCGTTTCTTTGAAAACAAGCGCCTGAGTCTGAACCGCGAGCTTCTCAAATACGTGTATATGATCATGGAGGAAGGCAGAAGCACCTTCCATATCCCCGTCTCCGATCCCGAGATCAAAAAAATGCCTCTTCGCGACACCTCTCCCGTCGGCGGCTTGCAGATGATCAAAAATCTTCTGGAGATTCTTCTGATCCGACTGATGCGTGAGGAAAGCGAGGGAAAGAATCCCTCCTCCGTCTTCCTTTCCAAGGAGGAATTCGACAACCGCATTTCCAATCGCATCAAGGAGATTCTTTACGAACGCATTCACACCTCGCTTTCGATGGACGAGCTTTCTGCCGCAATGAACTATAACAAGTCCTATCTTTTCCGTCAGTTCAAGGCATCCACGGGACAAACTGTCATGTCCTATTTTACGGCATTGAAGATAGAGCATTCCAAAAAAGCACTTTGTGAAACGGAGCTGTCCGTCGCGGAGATCGCGTCGCTTTACGCGTTTGATACCCCCAACTATTTTTCCAAGGTCTTCAAGCGCAAAACGGGGACCTCCCCCACAGCATACCGAAGATTACACTCTCAAAAAAGCTCTTAAAAAAAGGGGGTGAGTCAAATGCAAAAATGCATTTGGTACTCACCCCCGTCGTTTTTGCTTTGCGGCATCACGCCTTAGTTTCGCCCGTTGATTGATGATATTTTGAGCTTTTTCAAGCGAAAACCGCAAATTCCGCGGCGCG
>JAZSMX010000023.1:0-7310 GCA_045536125.1 Eubacteriales bacterium
GCGGTAGAAAAAGCCCGTAATATTTTGGAGAATTTCGAAGAAATTCAACCGATTCCTGTCTCATTTTCTGATTTTACCGGAAAACGGGACTTTTTTCTTTTCTCCACGGGCTTTTTCGTTCTCGTCAAATGTGACAGCCCCGTGCTGTTTGATTGGTTTATCTATGAAAGATAATTCACCGCCAAGATTACGATGCTCGTGACGATCATAACGATACCGACCACGCGGTTTAAGGTCTTTGCGTTAGCTTTATTGGCAATTTTTGCGGCAATTCTCGCCCAAATAAGCGTAAACACAACGCACAATACGAGGCAAATGATATCGGGCATTCCTCCGATTACAAAATGGCTGACACCTCCGGTCAAAGCAGTAAACGCCATAATAAACACGCTCGTGCCGACAGCCAAGTGCATAGGATATCCAAGGAAAGATGTCAGAACAAGAAGTAGCATCATTCCGCCGCCCGCACCTACAAATCCACAGATGAAACCAACGAATATACCGCCGATAATTGCCTTGATCAATCTGCCTTTCGGAGAACCTTCTTCCAGCTGCTCTCTCGTTTTGGTGACAGGCTTCAAAAGGAAGCGCAAGCCGATGATAATGAGCGCAATCTGCATCGTACTGCTCATTGCCCGCTCGGGCAGAAAGCTTGCTGCAAAGCTACCAATCGTCGTTACAACAAGAACGCTTACCAGCAAAGGTAAGCTGTTTTTTATATCCAAGTTTCCGCTTTTCCGATAGGTATATGCGCTGACAAGGCTTGCCAGAACGTCGCTGAACAGTCCTATACCAACCGCATCGTAGGCAGGGACACCTAAAAATGTTATGAGCATGGGGCCTACCACCGCGGCGGCACTCATACCGGCAAAGCCGGTTCCAATACCCGCACCTGCGCCTGCGATAAAGCATACAAGAATTTTTATCAGAATATCTTCCATTATAATCTCCGTTAAGCTGTTGTTCGTTTATAAGATATTGTACAATATTTTTATGAACTTTTCAACCGATTTGGCTTTTCTTTGCTTCCTCCGACGCAATTTTTGAGGGCTGACAGATTGATTTCTGCCAGCCCTTTTGTGTTCACCGTTCCTTGACAGATTGGGGTTTTACAATTGTTCTTTCATCCACCTTCTCAATTTTGAATACGTTGATCGTATCGACGTCGGGGCAACAGAAAACGTTGCTCTTCAACTCACCGCCGTAGCGCAAGATATCGATCATAGGAAAAAGAACGTGTGCAGCCATTGGACATAGCTTTCCTCTTTCCGTATCAAAATCAAACGTATCTCCAACCTTGTGTCCTCTATGGCATGGGCAAGTGCCTTTTTGCTCTACCAAAGTGATTTTGATTTTCATAATTTGCCCTCGCTTATGTAACGCTCAATATCAACGCCGTAAAATTTTTCGTTTTTATCGAGGTTATCAATAATAATATTGCTCACCGTTTCCATTGCGTGTTTTGTAGCAGTATAGAGACACTCACCGTTCAGCACGTCGCTTACGAGAAGGGCGGAAAAGATATCACCCGTTCCGGGAAAACGAACGTCTATCAACTCAAATCCGATTTTGAATTTTTCATCCTTTGCATGATCATAACCGATCACGCAGTTTTCACCTTCTACGGAAGCGCTTGTGATGACAACCGATTGACAGCCAAGGTGGCGAACTCGTTCCATCAAATCTTCCGCTTCACCGTGACTTAAAGTATCTCCGTTATAAAAACGGTTTGTCAGGAAGCACGCTTCCGTAAAGTTAGGAATCAAAATATCGGCGTATGAGCTGAGTTTTCTCATGATCGTCACGTTATGATCCGTCATTCCATTATATAGCTTGCCTTCGTCACCCATGATCGGATCGACAACGACCAACAGCTTGTCGGTGTCTTGATGATTGATCAGGCGCTCCACAATGTCGATCTGTTTCGGGTTCACCATAAACCCCGTGGCAATGCAATCAAATTCAAATCCAAGATCATGCCATATATCAACGGTCCTTTCCATATAGTCGGTGGTATCAAGAATATCGAACCTGCCGAAATCAAGTGTATTGGACACCAAAGCGGTTGGCAAGGAAGCAACGTCGATCCCCTTTGCGGAAAGGATCGGTATCATAGCCGACAAAGCAATTTTACCCACGCCGGGCATATCGTTTACACAACATATTTTTTTCACAACAAATTCTCCGTTTTACTCTTATGTCTTACATTACAGAATATCTACCGTTTCATGATTGAGCGCTTTGTTCATGCTTCCCACGGCTCAGAACTTACCGCACATTGAGCAGCTATCCTCATGCTCCGGCTTACGCTCGTCACGGATACGCTTTGCGGTTTCGGGATCAAGAGCGCACGCCCACTGCCCTTCCCAATCCAGTCTGCGACGGGCATCTCCCATACGGTCGTCGATCTCTCTTGCGTGAGGGATCTTCTTGGCAATGTCTGCTGCGTGAGCGGCAATCTTGGAAGCAATGATTCCCTGCTTTACGTCGTCCACGTTGGGAAGCGCCAGATGCTCGGCAGGTGTTACGTAGCAAAGGAAGGCTGCACCCGATGCCGCCGCGATTGCTCCGCCGATGGCAGAGGTGATGTGGTCATATCCGGGAGCGATATCGGTAACGATCGGACCGAGCACGTAGAAGGGTGCGCCCATACATACGGTCTGCTGTATCTTCATATTGGCTTCGATCTGATCCATCGGCATATGTCCGGGACCTTCTACCATAACTTGCACGTCATGCTCCCAAGCGCGCTTTGTAAGCTCCCCGAGGCGCACAAGCTCCTCGATCTGACACACGTCGCTTCCGTCCGCAAGGCAACCCGGGCGACAAGCGTCACCGAGAGAAACGGTCACGTCATACTCACGGCAGATCTCAAGGATCTCATCGTAATACTCGTAGAAGGGGTTTTCCTCGCCCGTCATGCACATCCAGGCGAACACGAGAGAGCCTCCGCGAGAGACGATGTTCATCTTTCTCTTGTGCTTCTTGATCTGCTCAACGGTCTTACGGGTAATACCGCAATGGAGGGTGACGAAGTCCACGCCGTCCTCTGCGTGAAGCCTTACCACGTCGATAAAATCCTTTGCGGTAAGGGTTGCAAGATCACGCTGATAATGGATTACACTGTCATATACAGGAACCGTACCGATCATCGCAGGACATTCACTCGTCAGTTTTCTGCGGAAGGGCTGTGTATTGCCGTGAGAGGACAAGTCCATAATGGCTTCTGCTCCCATATTTACGGCTGCCATGACTTTTTCCATTTCAATGTCGTAGTCTTTGCAATCTCGGGAAACTCCGAGGTTGACGTTGATCTTGGTGCGAAGCATTGAGCCGACACCGTTGGGATCTATGCAGGTATGTAATTTGTTGGCACAGATCGCGACCTGTCCTTTGGCAACAAGCTCTCTGATCTCTTCCTCGGTTCTGTATTCCTTGGCGGCGACCGCCTTCATTTCGGGAGTGACGATGCCTTGTCTTGCGGCATCCATTTGTGTGGTATAGCTTCTCATTTCATTCGATTCCTTTCAAGCAACATTATTTAGCAAATTGGCTGCTCAGATCAAAAGCGTGATTCATAGGTCCTGAACCCTGTCCAAGGTCGAGCATCGCGGCAAGGGCTCCCGAGATATAATCCTTGGCTCTCCCGACAGAGGCTTCAAGATCATAGCCCTTCGCGAGCCCCGCAGCAATGGCGGATGAGAGCGTACAGCCCGTGCCGTGTGTGTTGGGATTGTCGATGCGCTCGCCACAGAACCATTTGTAGTTGCCGTTTACATACAGAAGATCGTTTGCATCACTTACGCTATGACCGCCTTTTAGAAGCACAGCGCATCCGTAGGTATCGCCGATGACTTTCGCCACACGTTCCATATCTTCCTTCGTGTGAACGGTCTGTTCTGATAAAACTTCTGCCTCGGGGATATTGGGTGTCACAAGCGTTGCAAGCGGAAGAAGCTCTCTTGTCAGCACCGATACCGCATCGGTTTTCATCAATTTAGATCCGCTTGTGGCGACCATCACGGGATCTACCACAACGTTTTCCGCTTTGTAATAGACAAGTCGGTCGGCGATCACTCGGATCAGCTCTGCCGAGGATACCATTCCGATTTTTACGGCATCGGGACGGTTATCCTCGAATACCGCATCGATCTGATCCTTCAAAAATTCGGGAGTTGACTCCAAAACAGATTTTACACCGGTTGTGTTCTGTGCCGTGAGTGCTGTGATTGCGCTCATCGCGTAAACGCCGTTCATGGTCATAGCTTTGATATCCGCTTGAATGCCCGCGCCACCGCTTGAATCGCTGCCTGCGATGGATAATGCCGTTTTTATTTTCTTTCTCTCCGTCGTTAAAGAAACGGGACTTGAGCCGTCATGCAAAGCCGTCGGAAAAGCCGTGATCATATGATTCCAAGCTCCTTTGCCCTTGCCTTAAGCTCTATGGTTGCCGTTTTCGGGCTCTCGGCTTTCATAATAGCGGAAACGACACAAATACCTGCGATGGGAATTCCCACAAGAACGCCGATGTTGTTTCTGTTAAGCCCACCGATGGCGTTCACGGGGATCGGAACAGCTTTGCAGATATCGGATAAGGTGTCGGTGGATGTCAGCACCGTTTTTACCTTGGTGGTCGTCGGATAGATCGCGCCGACACCGAGATAATCAGCTCCACCCCCGTAAGCTTCCAGCGCCCAAGGAACTGTCTTTGCGGTCGCTCCGATGATGAAGTCGTCGCCAAGGATTCTTCTTGCGGTTGCGATGGGCATATCCTCTTTTCCGAGATGGACTCCTTCCGCACCTACCGCCAATGCTACGTCGATGCGGTCATCGATGATCAGCGGAACGTTGTATTTTTTCGTCAGCCCGTGAACCTTTTCCGCAAGGTCTATATACTCCATTGTGGATTTGTTCTTCTCACGGAGCTGCAAGATCGTTGCGCCACCTTCCAGTGCTTCTTCCACACGGCGAAGGAACTCATCTTCCTCAAAGCCCGTGGAATCGGTGATAAAATAAAGTGTTGTATCCAAGTTTTTCATATTCGCTCCTTATACGTAGAGATAATCGTTCAGCACGGGCTGAAGTCCTTCTCCCTCAATATCCTTGTACATCCGCTCAAGGCTACGGCAGTCGTCAATTTCAAACTGCTCGTCGCCTTGCACCTCATTTGTTTCTTTTCCGCTGTATTTGCTTTCGTGGTCCCCGATCCCGGTGGATACACCTGCGGAGACCTTGGTCGCGGCAATCTTCACGATACCGTTTCTGAACTTCGCGCTCTCACGGGAGGATACGGTGATGCCGACGAACGGAAGGAAAATTCTATAAGCGCAGATGATCTGACAAAGCTGCTTTTCGTGAACGTCAAGGGGATTTATCTTGTCATTGTTGATGATGGGACGAAGTCGGGGACAGGAGAGCGACATCTCCGCGTGCGGATACTTTCTCTGCAAGTAATACACGTGCAATGCGCTTGCCAAGGCATCCTTGCGGAAGTCCGAAAGTCCGAGAAGTGCGGAGAATGCCACACCCCTCATACCGCCTCTCAAGGCTCGTTCCTGTGCATCAAAGCGATAAGGCCACACCCGCTTGTGTCCGAGCAAATGAAGCTGCTCGTATTTGTCGGTGTCATAGGTTTCTTGAAATACGGTCACGTAGTCCGCACCGCATTCGTGGAGATACTTGTATTCCTCCGTATTGACGGGATAGATCTCAAGTCCAACCATGCGGAAATACGTTCTTGCCAGCTTGCAGGCTTCACCGATGTACTCCACGTTGCTCTCTGCGCGGCTCTCACCCGTAAGAATCAGAATTTCCTCCATACCGCTCTCTGCGATGACCTTCATTTCCCTTTCGATCTGCTCCATAGAGAGCTTCATTCGATTGATGTGGTTATAGCAGTTAAATCCGCAGTACACACAGTAGTTTTCGCAATAGTTGGCAATATACAAGGGGGTAAAAAGATACACGGTATTGCCGAAATGCTTACTCGTTTCCAATCTTGCTCTCTCTGCCATCTGTTCAAGGAAGCCTTCCGCCGCAGGTGACAGAAGTGCCTTGAAATCTTCAATAGAACAAGTCGTATGTTCAAGAGCTACGCGGACGTCTCTTGCTGTATATTTGCTGTAATCGTAAGAGCTCATCTGCGCCATTACTTGTGAACAGACATCCGACTCGATGATCTCCATGCCGGGCAGATATTCCATATGATTTTTGCGGCTTGTGGGATCGTTTTCGATGCGGTGCTTTTTCGCAAGTGCTTCGGGCGACAGATGCTCCGAATCCACAAAAAATTGGTTTTCCATAAAATCTCCTCCTAATTATTGGAGTTCCGAAGGAACTCGTGGGCGGGATAAGCTAATTTACAAAACATATAATGCATAATTCCCGCCCTTAATCACGCAAGAAGCCTGTCAAGGGATCGGATGCGGATGCTCCACGAGTAAGAACTCTGCCAAGCCCCGAAAGGTATGCTTTACGACCAGCTTCAATTGCCTTCTTGAATGCAGAAGCCATCATGGGAAGGTCGCCTGCGGTTGCAAGCGCGGTATTCGCCATAATTGCCGCCGCACCCATCTCCATTGCTTCACAAGCCTGAGAAGGTCTGCCGATGCCTGCATCTACGATGATGGGCAGATCGATTTCGTCAATGAGAATCTGAATAAATTCCTTCGTTGCCAGCCCTTTGTTCGAGCCGATGGGGGATGCAAGAGGCATCACGCTTGCCGCACCTGCGTTTACAAGGTCACGGGCGGTGTTCAGATCGGGATACATATACGGCATGACCACAAAGCCCTCGTTGGCGAGAATCTCGGTTGCCTTGACGGTTTCCACGTTGTCGGGAAGCAGATATTTGGAATCGCGCATGATCTCGATCTTTACGAAATTACCGCATCCAAGCTCACGGGCAAGGCGAGCGATGCGGACGGCTTCCTCGGCATTTCTCGCGCCCGATGTGTTGGGGAGAAGTGTAATTCCTTCGGGAATGTAGTCGAGAATGTTTTCCTGTTCCTTTGTGTTTGCCCGGCGGACTGCCAAGGTGATGATTTCCGCGCCTGCATCCTTCACTGCTGCTTCGATCAGCTTCATGGAATATTTGCCCGAGCCGAGAATAAAGCGGGATGAAAATTCATGTCCGCCGATGATGAGTTTGTCGTTGTTCATTTGTTTTTCCTTCTTTCGTTAAGTTTCAAAATGTCCTGCCAGAATCCGCAGAACAGTATGTGCCTGATGCGCGGTGCAGAGCATCACACGGCTGGATACAAGACCGATTCCATCGGATACATCACTGATTTCATCGCCGCATAAATAAA
>JAZSMX010000103.1:0-6976 GCA_045536125.1 Eubacteriales bacterium
AAGTCGCAAGACTTTAAGGGGAAAAGGAGTAACGGAGTGGCTCTGGCGCGTTTGCGGTAGCAAACCGCTTTAAGCGACTGTTACGACGTAGCCGAGAGGTGAGATTTGTTTGTAGCAAAAAGGCGCTTAAATCGAAAAAAATCGAATGAAATAAGATTTTTCAACATAAATTCATGATTTTAAGCAATAACTTTTATGTACGCATCGCATTTTCTTTGCCTTTTTGCGATCTGGACTTTTTTTACATCCCCTATCTTTTTAATTTTTCTTATTTACCGGCTTCTGCCTGCATTTCTGCTACGCATTCGAGTACCGTGTCTGCCATATAGGTCAGCTGTTCTTCGGAAAGGCCGTAGAGAGGCAAATGTGTGAAACGGTTATTGAACACTTCTTCACAAACAGGGCAAGTCTTTGCAACTTCATCGGGATCGATGCCCTGCATAATATTAACAATGGAGAAGCGATACAGAGGACCAAAATGCGGAATGTTTGTGATACTCTTTTCCTCCAGCTTCTTCTTTAAGGTCTGTACATTGCCGCCTGCTTTCTGCGGATCAATCTGGAGAAGATACAGGTGGAAAGTGGGTTTTGTGCCTTCATCGCCAAGATCCTGCGGAATAATTGCATCGTTTTCTTTAAAGCGATTGGTAAGATATTCTGCAGCAGCTCTTCTTTCTGCAATAATGGCTTCATTTCTTGCAAGCTGTAGAGAAAGACCGAGGCCCTGAATTTCTGTTGTAGAGCTGTTGCCGGCAACGAACGGTTTTTCTTTGCCGGGAATCGGCGTAATGTTATACAGCCAGTTTTTAATCGGTGCGGAGAAGTCAAGACCAAGGAAACGAGCGCGCTTCATTTCGTTTGCAAATCCGGGAATGGTAGTTGTTAAAATACCGCCTTCGCCGAAAGATGTAATATTCTTTACTTCGTGGAAACTAAATCCCGCAAAATCGCCGAGTGTACCGACTTTGCGACCTTTGTAAAGAGCACCAAAAGCATGTGCCGCGTCTTCCAAAACAACAATATTATGCTTTCTGGCAAGTTCCATGATAGGATCCATGTCAACGGGATAACCGCCGATATGCACAGGAACAATCATCTTTGTTTTCGGTGTGATTTTTCTTGCAACGTCCGCAGGATCCATGTTAATCGTGATGGGATCAACGTCGGCAAATACCAGCTTTGCACCGACCGCCAGAGGATAAGCCATGGTGGCAACAAAGGTGATTGCGGGAACAATGACCTCGTCTCCCGGCTTGAGATTCGCATATTTGTATGCAATTTCAAAGCCTGAGGTGGCATTGGTAACGAAAACGGAGGATTCTGTTCCGAGATATGTGTTACAAGCCTCCTCGGCAGCTTCTACCTGCGAGCCGAGAGAAAGCTTCCCGGGAGGCGTGGAGATTGCATCCAGCTTCTTTACTTGCTCCCAGACGGCATTGATGGCTTCATCGTATTCAGGCCCTTCCCCCTGCATCAAGAAACGGATAATCTCCATCAGATCATGTGCGCTGTAGTTTTCTCCGACGGCAGCCCACGGAACGCGAGTTGCACCTGTGTTATAACGGAAATCCGTTGCTTTTCCCATGTTATGAGTTCCTCCTATGTATAAAAAATGAAAAAAGAAAAATCTCTTAGATATATTATACCATAAGTGCCGTTTTTTGCAATAGATTATTTGTGAAATATTTTTGTTTTTAAAAATGCCCTCTCAAAATGTTTCCGCAATGTTTTTTTGAGGGAGACGAACGAAAAATAATAAAAAAGATTGCATTCAAATTCCGTTTGTAGTATAATAGTGCTATCATCACGAAAGAAGGACAAAAAAATGAAGTTGTCAGAGCTTTTGAAAAGGGACACGCTGTCTCTTTCGTTTGAAGTGTTCCCTCCAAAGACGGATACCGCGTTTGACAGTGTGAAGCATGCGACCGAGGAGATTGCAAAGCTGTCTCCCGCTTTTATGAGTGTTACCTACGGCGCGGGTGGTGGAACCAGTCGGTATACGTTGGAGATTGCCGAAAATATCAAGAAGAATCACGGTGTTCCGACGCTGGCACACCTGACCTGCGTATCTTCTACAAAGGAGACCGTTCGTGAAAGAATTTCTCAAATGAAAGCGGCGGGGATCGAAAACGTCATGGCACTTCGCGGAGATCTTACCCCCGAGTTGGAAGGGGGCGACCGATCCCTGTGGGCATACAAGCATGCCATTGACCTGATCAGAGATCTGAAGGAGAGCGGTGCGGACTTCTGCATCGGTGGAGCGTGCTATCCCGAGATTCATCCCGAAAGCGTCAATCAAAAAGAGGACATTCGCCATCTGAAGGAAAAGGTGGATGCCGGCTGTTCCTTTTTGACCACACAGATGTTTTTTGACAACAATCTGCTTTACAATTTCCTGTATAAGATTCGCGAGGTGGGAATCACAGTGCCGATCATCCCCGGTGTGATGCCGATCACCAACGGCAATCAGATAGAACGCGCAATCAAGCTTTCGGGCTCCTTTATGCCGCAGCGCTTTAAAACCCTCGTGGATAAATTCGGAGCAGAGCCCGATGCGATGAAGCAGGCGGGAATCGCTTATGCGACCGATCAGATCATCGATCTTTTTGCCAACGGTATTACCAACGTGCACGTTTATTCCATGAACAAGCCCGACGTGGCAGAAGCGATCGTACATAACCTTTCAAATATTCTGGGAGTAAAAAAATAACTTTTCTGTGGGAGAGACAGAATGAAAATTACGGAGTATATCAAAGAGCATTTCCTTTGCCTTGACGGAGGAATGGGAACGCTTTTGCAGGAGCGTGGGTTGATGCCCGGGGAGCTTCCCGAGCGGTGGTGTCTGACGCATTCGGATATCATCACTCAGATTCATTGTGCGTATTACGACGCGGGAAGCAACGTTGTCAATACAAACACCTTCGGCGCGAATGCCTTGAAGCTCTCCGATGAAGAGCTTGAAGAAATTGTTTGTGCCGCAATCGCTTGCGCGCGTGCGGCACAAAAAAAGACCGTCGGGAATCAGCCGACCTGGGTGGCACTGGACGTAGGACCGCTTGGAAGAATGCTTGAGCCGTACGGTGATCTTGCCTTTGAGGATGCGGTGGAGGTGTTTGCCAAAACCGTGCGCCTCGGTGCTCGCTACGGTGCGGATCTGATCATGATCGAAACGATGAATGACAGCTACGAAACCAAGGCGGCTTTGCTTGCGGCAAAGGAAAACAGCTCTCTTCCCGTGTTTGTTTCCAACGCATACGGAGAGGACGGAAAGCTGATGACGGGAGCATCTCCTGCGGCGATGGTAGCCCTTCTTGAGGGGATGGGAGCGGACGCGATCGGCGTCAATTGCTCATTAGGTCCGCGCGCGCTGGCTCCCGTAGTCGAGGAATATCTTGCTTATGCATCCGTTCCCGTGCTTTGCAAGCCCAATGCGGGACTTCCCAAGGTGGTGGACGGACGCACCGTGTACGATCTTTTGCCGGATGCATTTTCATGGGATCTTGCCGCCCTTGTCGATCGCGGTGTACGGATTGTGGGTGGATGCTGCGGAACGACGCCGGCATACGTCGCAGCGACGGCAAACATGCTTCGGGAGCGTACACCGAGGGAGCTTTGGGAAAAAGAACGCACCCTGATTTCCTCCTACACGCATGCGGTGGAATTTGCCGACGTGCCGATTCTGATCGGGGAGCGCATCAACCCCACGGGAAAGAAACGGTTTAAGGAAGCTCTCAGAGCAAACGATATCGACTATATTCTTGGGGAAGGGCTGTCGCAGGCATCTCGCGGAGTTGACGTTCTGGACGTCAACGTGGGACTTCCCGAAATTGACGAGAAAAAAATTCTATCATCCGTGACAAAGGAATTGCAGGCGGTGACCGACCTTCCCTTGCAGATTGATTCCTCCGATCCCGAAGCGATGGAGGCGGCACTCCGTATTTACAACGGAAAGCCGATGATCAATTCGGTCAACGGCAAGGAGGAATCCATGCGTGCGATCTTTCCGCTTGTAAGAAAGTACGGCGGTGTCGTCGTGGCGCTGACGCTGGATGAATCCGGTATTCCCAAGGATGCAAAGGGGAGAGTTGCGATCGCGCGTCGCATTCTTGAACGTGCCGCGGAATACGGAATCGCAAAAAAAGACGTTGTATTTGATCCGTTGGCATTGACCGTCAGCGCAGACAGCTCTGCCGCGACGGCAACGCTGGATGCGTTGGAGCAAATTCGAAGGGAGCTCGGAAGTCATACCTCTCTCGGTGTTTCCAACGTTTCCTTCGGACTTCCGTCACGGGACATGATCAATGGAACCTTCTTTTCGATGGCGCTTTGCCGCGGACTTTCGGCGGCGATCATGAATCCGTATTCGGCGGAAATGATGAAGACCTATTATGCATATCGGGCACTTGCGGGCTTGGATGAAAACTGCGCCGATTACATTTCCTTTGCCGAAACGGTACAGCCGATCGTGGGAGCGGTAGCACCTTCATCATCTATGTCATCTTCCGCAAAATCGGAGAAAACCGAAGAAATGAGCCCTCTTTCAGCGGCGATTGCCAAAGGCTTGCGTGAGCGTGCTGCGGTATTGACGGAAGACGCGCTGAAGGGACATTCCGATCCCATGCAATTGGTGCAGGAGGAGATCATTCCCGCACTCAATACCGTAGGTGTCGGATTTGAAAACAAGACCGTGTATCTTCCACAGCTTCTGATGAGTGCCGAGGCGGCAAAGGAGGCGTTTGAGCGGATCAAATCACATATGCAAGGACGCTCTCCCGAGACAAAATGTGCCGTTGTATTGGCAACGGTGAAGGGGGATATTCACGATATCGGAAAAAATATAGTGAAGCTTCTTCTTGAAAATTACGGATTTGAGGTCACCGATCTCGGTCGTGACGTGCCGCCGGAGGCGGTTGTCAGCGCGGTTCAAAGCACGGGCGCTCCCTTGGTGGGGTTGAGTGCATTGATGACAACGACCGTCCCTGCGATGGAAGAGACCATCCGCCTGCTTCGAAAGGACGCCCCCTCGTGCCGTGTGGTTGTCGGAGGAGCTGTCCTCAACCGCGAATATGCAGATGCCATCGGCGCGGACAAATACGCAAAGGATGCGATGGAGACCGTGCGGTACGCGGAAGAGGTTTTTGCGGAACGTCGGGGCATTGATCGAAGCACGCCCTACGGTAAATGATCAATCATTGGTAGAGCGGCGGCTTGCTGCCGCCGAAAATAAAGGGACACAGAAATTAAAAACGGCGAGAGCAGAAGTCCAACGTTCGCATGAGAAAGCGGTGGGATACAAGCCCCCCTACGGGTTGGCGATCATCGCAAAAAATAAGGCATTTCCCCCGCGTATCATTCTTGAGCGAAGGGAAGAATCTCGCGGGGGTATCTTTTTGACGTTTTGTCGGTTTTGAGATCCTTCGTTCCGCTTAGGATGACAAGAAAAAGGTGTCATAAAGGCAGACGAACAATTTTAAGTGACTTATGAAGTGTCCCCCGAACGAATAAAATTGTTTTTGGTGTTTATACATTTGAAATTAAAAAAGGTTATTGCAGATACAAACAAAAGTGCTTTGCAATAACCTTTTTCATTTTGTTATGGGTTTCGTTTTTTGATTCGTTAATTGTCACTTTCTTCGGGATTTTCAAATAATTTTTCCATGGGAACCCCCAAAATTTTTGCGATTACGAAAATTTCCTTATCATTGGCAACACGTACCTGTCCCTCTAGCTTTGAATAGCTGGTAGGATTGATATCACATCCCATTACCTGAATCTTTGCAATAAAGTCGTGCTGTTTTAGTCCTCGCTCCTTTCGTAATCGCTCGATGTTTCTGCCGACCATATTTACGGTTCCGTATTCCTTTTTTCGAATCTTCATAAAAACTGTTCCTTTTTTGTTCTTTTTTAGAATTATATCCTAAAAAGCTATTGACAAAATTCCGAAACGGAATTATAATAGATATATAATTCCAAAAAAGAATTATTAAATTTGTTAAAAAATGAAGGAGACGTAAAAATGACAGAAAATTATGAGGCTCAGGTAGAAAAGGTTTACGTAGACCGACAAAAGGCAGATATGTTTTTGATGACAAATCAAAAGTATTTTCCCGCCGAAAAGATTGTTTTCCTCCGCGAGAAGTTGTATACAACCGAGGAATCGAAATTTTTGATTGCATCTGCCGTGGAGCTTAAGGATCCCACGACGATGCTTTTGATTTCTCTGTTTTTGGGTTCTTGGGGTGTTGACCGTTTTATGATGAAGGATACCGGTATGGGCGTACTGAAGTTGTTGACTCTCGGTTGTTGCGGTGTATTGACCATCATTGACTGGTGCTCAATTCAAAAAAAGGTCAAAGAACAAAATTTTAACACGATTATGACATTGCTTTGATCGACTCTAAAAGAAAGATTCTGATTCGGCACGCTACATATTTAACCGTTATTTTCGCGTATATTCTCTTGATAACGATTTTCGAGATCGGTTGCCCATCGAGGTTTTTGCTTGGGCTTCCGTGCCCCGGTTGCGGAGGAACAAGAGCGATCGTATCACTTTTGCATTTGGATATAAAAGGTTATTTATATTATCATCCGTTAGCTCTGCCGATGGGCGCAGCAATATGGCTGATGCTTCACGTCCGCCTTTTTAAAAGAAAAAGGGTAGTGACGGGAATTGCTCTTGCTATTTTGTTCGCGAACTTGCTTTTTTTCATTTGGAGAGCGATAAGCGGGTGTGTTCCGTAAACACCCGAACAAAATCAATTTACACAAAAAGGGGCTGTCTCAAACCCACGATTTGAGACCGCCCCTCGCGCGAAAAAGGCGACTGTAGGCTTTTTTGCGCCGGGAAATTTGCGGTTTTCGCTTAAAAATACTATAAAATTTGATAGAACGATGGGCGAAAATGACGGCGTCGAGCCGTCAAGCAAAAACCACGGGGGTGTCGACCAAATGCAAAATGCATTTGAGACACCCCCTT
>JAZSMX010000044.1:0-5233 GCA_045536125.1 Eubacteriales bacterium
AAATAAAAAAGAGCCCCGCCCGGCGCGCCAGGATTTTCTTTTTTGATCTCCAAAGAGATCAAAGATTGTTTTTGACGTTGTTCCAGGTGGTGCCTTGGAAGATGGGGAGAAGCTCGGGGACATCCTTGGAATCGTTGTTCAGATATACGGGGATCTGTCCGAGATTTGCCTTCGCCGTCACCTTCACACCGCCCTCTATCACCTTGCCTGTCAGAAGCTCCGTCCAGCTTCCGCGGGGGAGATAAACCTCTCTTTCCACAGTGCTTGCCGTCAGGATCGGCGCGATCAGAAGTCCGTCGCCGAGCATGAATTCGTCTTTGCAGCTGTGAACGTTGACGTCATCCGTATACTTCAGTGCAAGATGGCGCACGGGAGGCATTCCCGTTTTGCACGCGATTTTGGAATATTTCTGCATATACGGAATCAGATCGGTGTGCAGACGGGTGAAATTGCGGTAGATGCCCTTGGTTTCTTCGTTCATTTCGTAGGCGTGACGGACGTCTCCGTGCGTCTGCATTTGCGTCATGAACGCGGTGAACTCTGTCGCACGCGCGAAGATTTCGTTCTCAAGCTCCTTATCAACGGTGTGATAATTTGCTCGGTAATAATGGTATCCACCCATATCGTAGGACATGAAGGGGATTCCGGAAACTCCTGAGTTGACGACCGCCAACAGCTGGTCGGAAAGCTTGTCAAAGGTACGGCACTGGTCGCCTGCCCACATGTAAGGGTTGCGTTGAGAGCCGATGCCGCCACCGCGCGAGAATACCATAAAGCCGTCGTGAAGCCCCTTTTTTGCCTTGTGCTCGATCATTCTCTTGTAGAACGCGGAAATATAGTAGACGGGATAGGCGTGATGGATCGTTGATCCCGCAAGCTTTTCGGGATTTTTCCAATGATAGTTAAGCTTGCATTTTCCGAACTGCACACCCTCGTTTGCCAGTTCCTCACAGAAATCAATCTTAACGCCGTCCACACCGATCTCAATCATCTTGCCCCAGATCCTGTCAAAATACCATTCGCACGCCTCTTCGTTGGTGACGTCGAGATATTTGAAGGTGATAAATTTACCGTCTGCACCGCAAACCGCGTCGGGGTTTGATCCAACGCCACCGATCCAAGGAATATCAATGATATTCCTCTGCACCTCCACCGTGCCGTCAGGCTGCGTCAGTGTCAGATCCGCGTGTACGAGATACTCCTCCTTAAAGCCGACGGAGCTTGCATCCACCGATCCGACTGCGATGTAGACCATTGCCTTCATTCCGTGTGCGTGCAACCAATCGCAGGACTTCTTTAGATCCTCCATCTGCGCGCGTCCTTGGTCGGAATCGTGGAAGGCTTGTGTCCAGTATCTCGGCTCCATGCTTGCCGCCTCGGGCTTCATATCCTCACGGATAAAATTCTCCATCATCGTCTTGACACTGATGCCGCCGGGGCAGGTGCCGGGACCCGCGTAGCAATATGTTCCCGCGTCGTTTTTCAGCCGTCGTATTTTGTAAGTGTCACCGTTTTGGATATAGAGCGACACCGCCGTGTCAAGCATCTTGGCATCCGCCTCCTTGACCGATACGAAGCCGTCTCCGACGGGAATATAAAACTCCTCCCAATTCGGATGATCGGTCAGCTTCTCATACATATCATCCCGATCAAACCTCGTCAAATCGGGAGCATAGCGGCACAGATGCATTCCTTGCATCCAGGGCGTCGGCATCCATGCATGTCCCGACAGCTCGGTGTATCCTCTGAGTGCATCCGCCATCGCTCCCGTGGCATAGAAATAACAATCCATTACGGGGGCATCCAGTGTGTACGTCCAAGCATCGGGATTCTCTTTGCCGAAATCGGCAAATGCCGTTTCGAAGCGGTTGATGAACATACCGCCGCCGCGCGTGGTCAAAAACAGGGGGATCACGGTATAAGAGGTGGAGGAATTGTTCCATCCGTCGCAGGAGTAGAGTCTGAGCTCGGTTCCGCGCTTGTTTGCGACGTCCAGTCGCTCACCGCCGCCGTAGATTGCTTCGTTTTGGTCAAGAGTACCCGTCATCACGGTTTTTTCACCGTCCGTAAAAAGCCCTGTAAGACACGTCACGGGGGTGCCGTCCTTGGTACAGAACCGAATGGAAAAATCCTTTCCGAGAGACAGGACTGCCTGTGTCCCGTTCCTTTCCGTAACGGTCAGGGTGTTCTTCTTTTTGACGTAAGAAAGCTTTTTCGCTCCGCTTCCGCACTTTTCTCCCATAAATTTTGCAAGTGCTTGCGCAGCACCGACGGAATCAAAGGACGCGGACTTTTTTGACGTTTGCAATCTCCATCCGCAGATTCCCGCATGGCTCAGTCGGAAATAGAGTCCCTTTGCATTGCTGAAATACAATGCCTTTTCTGTCTGACGTAGGATGTTCATGGCCGTATTCCTTTCTTTTCAGGTTTATGTTTTGGAGCAGGCTGCTTTTTGACCGTTTAGCGCCGAAGCTCAAGAATCCGTTTTGCACCGATGTAGGGAAGCACTCCCGACGTGCCGTATTTCAAGCCGCTTACGAGCTCTGTGTCGGCATCCATCCATTCAAAGGGAGCACCGCGGTCGGCATACTTCTTTGTGTGCTCTAAAAAGTCGGAAAGGATTTCGGTTTGAGCGGTATATAGATAAAGCGCATAGGCATACCATCCCGTAGGCGTTGCCCAATAAGCCCCGTTTTGATATTCATTCAATTTTGTCGCAGTGGATTCCCATGCGGACGATTCCGAAAAATCACAATCCGAGAGAATCTGTCTTACGTATCCGTTGACGACGGCGGTGCGGTTTTTGTACCCCTCGTACAGCGCGTTCAGCGTTCTTTCGTCCCGCGTAATTCCGGAGTAGACCGCATATGCCGTTCCCCAGACGTCGTGCTGATGCCCGATGCCCGTTGCCGAATAAAACCATCCGCTCTCCTCATCGAAAAAGGTTTTGAGAATGCTTTCCCTGATTCGGCGGGCTTCGTCTCCGTACTTCTTTTTGCCACATTCTCCAAGCTGTTCAAAAAGCTCACGGAGTGCGATTGCCGCATTGTAGCGCAAAAGAGATGCCATGAGGAGCTTTCCCGTCTTTTTGATTGTATCCACAAAGCCCCAATCCACCGTATAGGCGGCGGGATCGCTTACGCAAAGTCCGCTGTCGGGATCAATATTGTATCCGTCAAACGCCAATTCGAGGCGGTCAAGCAAGGAAATTCCGCGGTACTTGGCGCGAAGGATTTCCACGTCCCGGCTCTGATCCGTGTAAGCCTTTACCATCATGATGAAATAATAGTTATCGCAAAAGGGCGGGAAAAAGCCGAGAGAACCGTCACCTTGGTTATTTCCTTCTCCCCATACACCGGGGAAAAATATAGCGCAGCCGTCATAATTAATGTGATCCGCGATCGCGTAAGGAGGGATCTCCAGACGGTTTTCAAGGCGACGTGCTTCCGCTCCGTTTTGTGCATGTGTGGCAAATATTTCTACGTACCTCTTCAGATCGTCATCGGAAACGAGACCGCTTTGCGCCATCATCGCGGCATCTCTTACCCAAAAGCTGCCGTATTTTTCGTCTCCGGAGGGGAGCAGAACGTTGAATTTCGTTTTTGTACCCAAAAAATCCACGTCCTTGGAAAACGTACAGTTTCGAATCGTTTCCTCGGCGAGCAGCTTTAATTCGTGAACAACCGTTTCAATTGTTTTCATCATGAGAGCTCCTTTTTGTGTTTTGACATTGCTCTTGCGATAGGAAGCGGCGCAAGGGGAAGTGAAATTTTTGATTGCTACGGATATCACCATTATACAATGCCTTTTTTTGTATGTAAATTCAAAAAAAGATAAATTTCATTCAAAAAAAGCCACTTTTTCTTCAAAAACAGAGAGAAGCGTAGAATCGAGAGACGGACGGAAATAAAGGTAAAGCGCAGTTTTACGAAAGTAAAATAAGGTGCTTGATTTTGTGTTTTTTGTACGATACAATATAAACGGAATCTGTTTTACTCCGTTTTCTCGGGAATGACGATTTTCCTTGACAAATACCGCTGATGTGCTATAATAAATACAGACGGATAATTTTCCTATATCAGGAGGTTTTTATGAAGCCGCAATTGAAATGCTTATACGATTATTTTGTGATCGATCGCACGCACAGAACTCTGCGCACACCGTGCGGAATCGATTTCGCGACGGCGTTTTCCTCGGAGGGGCTGGATGCCGCCGAGCGCATGTGCCGCCGCTTTGAGCGCGTGAGCGCAATGGAGATCCCGCGGATTCTGCCCGAGGAGCAGATCGTGCTGACACGCTCCGTTTCCAATGTGGGCGATATCTTTACCGAGGACGAATGGAATGAGATCCGCGCGACGCATTACGTTCACGAATTGGGTTACGTTTCCAACCTTTCTCCCGATTATGAGGGAATGATCCGCGACGGTTTTGAGGTAAGATACAAAGACGCCGACGCGCATCAGCGCCGCATGATGGATGCGATCACCGCACTTTGTGACCGTTATCGCGAGGAAGCGGAGCGGATGGGAAGGGACGACGTCGTCGCGGTGCTGACGCGCGTTCCGCGCAAGGGCGCGCGCAGCTTCCGTGAGGCGCTGCAGTTTTTCCGCATTCTTCACTTCTCCCTTTGGCTGGAGGGGGATTATCACAACACGGTCGGAAGATTTGATCAGTATATGTATCCTTACTATCGGAGAGACCGCGACGCGGGGGTATACACGAAGGAGGAGGCGTTCGACCTTCTTTGCGATTTCTTCCTCTCCTTCAACAAGGACAGCGACATGTACGTCGGTGTTCAGCAGGGAGACAACGGTCAGAGCATGGTGCTGGGAGGCACGGACATGGATGGGAAGGACTGCTACAACGAGCTGTCCGAGCTTTGTCTGCTTGCCAGCGGTGAATTGAAGCTGATCGATCCCAAGATCAATTTGCGTGTCAACAAAAATACGCCGCTTGAGGTGTACGAGGCAGGGAGCAGACTAACCAAGGTAGGTCTCGGCTTTCCGCAGTATTCCAATGACGATGTCGTCATCGACGGCTTGATCCGTATGGGATATGAGCCGCGGGACGCCGTGAACTATGTGGTTGCCGCCTGCTGGGAGTTCATCATTCCCGGGGTGGGCGACGACATTGCCAACATCGGCGCGGTCAATCTCCCCATGCTGGCAGATCGCGCCATCCGCGCCTATCTGCCGCACGGCGAGCGCTTTGAGGGATTGGTCGATGCCTTCCG
>JAZSMX010000148.1:0-23543 GCA_045536125.1 Eubacteriales bacterium
CCGACTTCCAAAAAAACAGGAGAGCGTGAAGCTCTCCTGTTTTTTTTGGCTGCGGCGCTAGGATTCGAACCTAGGTAATGACGGAGTCAGAGTCCGTTGCCTTACCGCTTGGCGACGCCGCATTTGCAACGCATCATATTATAGCATACCCATTTTTGTTTGTCAATACTTTTTTGGAAAAAATATTATTTTTTTTGAAGTGTGGAAAAAGTGCGTTTTTTTCGAAAAAAATCATCGGATCGGATATTGACAAGGAATTGCTCGGGGTGTATAATGCGATTGAGCCATCAAAGATTTTTCTGTGATTCAGTTCGCGGAATGGCGTCATTTTTACCGCGCAAAGAGGACTTTTCGGTTTCTTTGCGACGGAATACAAGGAGGACCTTGACAATGATCAAGCTGGAAAAGAAGTTTAAAATCGGTATCATCGGTACGGGTGGCATCGCAAATTCTCACATGCGTGCGTATCAGAGCTTCTCTGACAACGTGGAGGTTGTGGCTCTGGCAGATATCGTTCCCGGACGCGCCGAGGCGTTTGCCAAGCAGTATGGCTTGGAGCATGCAAGAATTTACAGAAACGACCGCGAGCTGATCGATGCGGAAACGGATTTGGACGGTGTGAGCATCTGTACCTACAACCGCCAGCATGCACTTCCCACGATCTATGCTCTGGAGCATGGGATCAACGTGCTTTTGGAAAAGCCGATGTGCGTGACCTTGGAGGAGGGCATTGAAATGATGCGCGCGGAGAAGAAGAGCGGAAAGATCCTTTCCGTGGGCTTCCAGCCGCGCTTTGACAGAAATATGCAGATGATCAAGAGAATCGTTGAGTCGGGCGAGCTTGGTCGCGTTTATTATATCCAAACGGGCGGCGGCAGAAGAAGAGGCATTCCCGCACATGATAACAAAACCTCCTTTATTGAGGATGAGACTGCGGGCATCGGCGCACTTGCCGACATCGGATGCTACTCTCTTGATATGTGTCTCAATGCCATCGGTTATCCCAAGCCCTTGACCGTGTCCGGGTTTATGACGGATTACTTCGGAAAGGATCCCGAAACCTACAAATACAAGGAAACAAAGCCCGAGATGATCGCTTCCAAGTTCGGTGTGGACGATTTTGCGGGAGCATACATCCGTCTTGAGGGCGGCATTCACCTGGATTTCCGCATCTCCTGGGCGATCAACGTCGATACTCCCGGTGACACGCTGATTCTCGGTACGAAGGCGGGGCTTCGCATTCCTTCCACCGATTGCTGGAACGGCACGACGGGAGGACCTATGACCATCTACCGCCAGGTGGCGGGGGAATCGGTTGAGATCACCGTGCCCCTTCTTCAGAACAAGCCTGAGGACGGAACGCTCTGGCAGAAAAAGATCGGCTCCTTCCTTCATGCCATCGAAACGAACGGTCCGTCCCCCGTTCCCACAAGTCAGATCATCATCAACCAGGCGATCATCGACGGAATTGTCCGCTCCAATGCGGCATGCCGCGAGGTGACCGTGGAGATTCCCGAGATTTGACGGGAGTATGTTGTCATTTTTTTAGAGGTATCTATGAGAGATTTTTATTTGAAACGTGCGGAGGAAAATCTGCCCCCCTTCTTCTATGAAACGGTTGCGTCGGATGACAACGTGGAGATTGTCGCGGACAAGGACGCGTTCCTTGGCTTTTCCGCGCGTCCTTTGGGGAAGCTCCCGAAGGTTTTTGAAAGCGGAGATCGCTTTGTGGTGGATTTCGGTCGTCATTGCGTGGGACACGTTTCCTTTACGCTGTGGGATGACGGAAGATACATCGATGCGCCCGTCAGACTCAAGATGCGCTTTGCCGAGGTTCCCTACGAGCTCGGACGCGATCACGCCTCCTATCACGGCGGTCTTTGCAGCTCGTGGCTGATGGAGGACGTCTTCAACTTTGACCGCATCGGTCGCATTGAGCTTCCGCGTCGCTACAGCTTCCGTTATCTGGAGGTGACTGTGGTCTCCACACCGAGACCGACGCGTCTTTGCGATTTTTCCGTCCAATGCGAAACGACGGCAGACGTGTCAAAATTGACACCTCTTCCCGAGGGCACGGACGAGGAGCTGGTCGCAATCGACCGCGTTGCCGCGGCAACGCTGCGCGATTGCATGCAATCCTCCTACGAGGACGGTCCCAAGAGAGACCGCAGACTCTGGTCGGGAGATCTGAGGCTTCAAGCTCTGACCGATCACGTGCTGTTCGAAAACGATATGCTGGCACGCCGTTGCCTGTACCTTTTTGCCGCGGCGGTCAGAGAAGGGAAGTACCTCCCCGGCTGCATCTATCAGTATCCCGAATTTTCCTTTGACAACGGAATGGAGATCCCCGATTATTCCATGCTCTGGTGCACGTCGGTGAACGACTATTACGAAAAGACACGGGATCTTGACACGGTGCGCGAGCTCTTCCCCGTGGTGAAAAACGAGATCGGAATTGCCATGGACACGTTGGACGAAAACGGCATTGCCACCCTTCCCGAGGGCGGCTGGCCCGGCTTTATCGACTGGGCACCCGGGCTTGAGCACGTGACGGCGGTGCACGGTGCGTATCTGTACGGGCTTGAGCACGTCATCCCTCTGGCTCGTGCACTGGGCGAGGAGGCACTTGCCGAGCGTTGGGAAAGGGCACTTGCCGACGGACGCAAGCATGCCATGGAGCACTTGTTCGATCCTTCCTCGGGGGCATTTGTCAACACCTATGAAAAGGCACAAAAGCCTGTGGACGGAGCATTCGTACCCAAGGCGGCGGAGCGAAAGGCGGGCTCGAAGGGGCAAATTTCGGTTCAGTCCCAGGTGTGGATGATCTTGGGCGGTGTCGTCACGGGAGAGGAAGGGAAGCGTGCGCTCCTGTACGCGACGGAGCATCCCGACAGCATCAAGCCCGTCACTCCCTACATGCACCACTATCTGGTGGAGGCAATGCTGAGGCTTGGAATGAAGGACGAGGCAGGGGCGCATATCAAGGAATACTGGGGTGCGATGGTGCGCTACGGAGCGGACACCTTCTGGGAGGTCTTTGTGGATCACTCTCCCGAAACCTCCGCCTACAACGATCCCTTGATGCACTCCTTCTGCCATGCGTGGAGCTGCTCTCCCTCCTATTTTATCCGTAAATATTTCATCTGACGGAAGCGTCTGTGTGCATTTTTCGGCACACAGACGCTTTTTTGTACTTCGCTTTTGTATAAGTCACCAAAATATGAAAATCTTGCAAAAACAGTTGAAAAAAGGAAAAATATGTAGTATAATAAGCGCATAAAAAAGAATATGCCAAGTGAGGTATGCAGAAGCGACGATGTCGGGACTGTGTACGGATGGCACTCCGGAGAAGTCCACAAAAATGGGTACCGAAGGGGCAACGCCGCACTCCTCTATATTGCGGAGCGGTCAATCTCTCAGGTAAAAGGACGGAGCTGTTTTTTCATGGGATTCCATGGGGAAGCATTGTGCCGGGGTCAAACTGTGTTTGGCTCTTTTTTGTTTTTATTTTCAGGAGGAAAAGAAAAAATGGAAGCTTTTTTGCAAGCCGTCGCTGATGTCAATCAAGTCATCAACGACATCGTATGGGGCTGGCCCGTGATCATTATGATCCTCGGTACGGGTTTGCTCCTCAGTATCCGCACCCGTTTCTTGCAGGTTCGCAAGTTCGGAAACGCATGGGGGACAACGATTATTCCCACAATCAAGTCCATCGGTAAGAAAAAGGAAAAGAAGGGAGGAACAAAAACCGTATCCCCGTTCGAAGCCTTTTCGGCTGCCATTTCCGGTACGGTCGGTACGGGAAACATCATCGGTGTCGTCGCGGCGATTTTGACGGGTGGCCCCGGAGCCGTGTTCTGGATGTGGGTGTCCGCATTCTTCGGAATGGTGACGAACTACGCGGAAAACGTATTGGGTCTTTACTATCGCCGCCGTGAAAAGGACGGCAGCTTCTCGGGCGGTGCGTTCTACTACATCGCACAGGGTCTGAAATGGAAGTGGCTCGCATACCTTGCCGCTGTCTTTTGTGTCATTGCCGCTATCGGTATGAGCGGTGTGCAAACAAGCAAGATCTCCGGTACTCTTTCGGGCTCCCTTGACATGGCGTTCGGCTTCGGTGAGAATAATCTGATTTGGGTGAAGCTCATCATCGGTGTTGTGGTTGCCGTGATCGCGGGTGCAATCATCCTCGGCGGTATCAAGCGTATCGGCAAGGTTGCCTCCATGCTCGTTCCCTTCATGTCGCTTCTCTTTATCGTGATGGCTATGATCACCGTACTCTCGCACGTGACTGCCATCGGTCCTGCCTTCGGCTTGATCTTCGGCAACGCCTTCAATTTCCAGGCTGCGGGAAGCGGTATCTTCGGTTATGCTTTTGCACAGACCATTAAAAAGGGTATGGCGCGCGGTGTCTTTTCCAACGAAGCGGGACTCGGTTCTTCCGTTATCGCGCACTCCGCGTCCGAGACACGCGAGCCCGTCAAGCAGGGCCTTTGGGGTGTGTTTGAGGTCTTCTTCGATACCTTTATCATTTGTACCATGACGGCATTGATGATGCTGACGAGCATGGATCTGAATGCACTGCAGGGCACTGAGGGGGATACTGCGATCGCCCTTGCCATGTTTGCGGATAACTTCGGTGTGTTCGGTGTGGTTGTCTCTTCGATCATTTTGCCTCTGTTTGCCTTTACCACCATCATGGCATGGTCCTATTACGGTGAGAAGGCGGTCGAGTTCTGCTTCCTGGGACTTGGCGAGAAGGGAAAGAAGATTTCCGTGATTGTATTCAAGGTGATTTACGTGGTGCTCATCGTTGCTTCCGCGGTGATTGAGAGTGATCTGCTCTGGAACATTTCGGACACCGCCAACGGATTGATGGCGATTCCCAACCTCATTGCCGTCGTCGGCATGAGCGGACTTGTGTGGAAAATCACCAAGAACTACTATGACCGTAAGAAGGGATTCGAGGTTCCCCCCATGCTTTCTGCGGATGAGGAACTGAACGAGGAATTCAAGCAGGAGCTTGAAAAGGAAGGAAACTAAAAGATGCTCGGCACAAGCCACGTGGCTTGTGCCGAGCATCTTTTAGTTCGTGATTTCGATCTTGCGCACCGTTTGCAAATTCGGAATTTGCTCCGCGGCGGCGAGAAGCTCTGTTTGAGATTCCGAAAGAATCAGACGCATGCTGTACTGAGAAAGATAATAATCGGCGGTATGCAGCCATTCCTCCGCTGTTTTGGAGGAATCGGCTCCCCTCAGATCCAATGCCAAAACGTCGCATTCGGCAGAGAGTGCCGCCATGAGATTGTATCCGTTCTTTCCTTCGATCACCGAGAGGGGGAGCGCGATGGAAAGGGTGATGTCTCCCAGAGACTGGTTGACGGTTCTGACGTAGGTGAGAAGCTTGACGGTGCTGATATCGGGATTGGAAAAGGGCAGTCCCAGCAAAAGAATTTCGTCCCCGCCCGCACGTAAAAATTCACGCATGAGAGCGGTTTCTTTGGCAGCCTCCGCATCGCAAAGCTCGTCGGCAAGGTAGACCGCCTGCGGATAGAAGACACCGCTGACGTAGGTCGCCGCCTCCTGCAGCTTCGCCATGCCCGAGGCAAGTGCCGTTTCCGATTGAGAGGAGAATCCGAGGTGAGCGGCAGCGGGGGACTTGTAAAGCAATGCCCCCTCGGGGGTGTTGAGAGCGACGGAGGCGTGGGAGGTTTCCCAGACGCGCTCCAAGGACGTGCCGAAGGTATAATGGTAGGCGCGGACGTGCCGCACGGTGGACGTAAAGCTCGGCGGTGTCGGAACGCTCGGCGGCTCCCTTAGTCCCGTGTAATCCTCCTCCGTCAAAAACAGTCGCAGCACGTTCCCGACAATGACGGTCAGAAGAACGGCAAGAAGAATGACGGCAAGGACGATGCGAAAGGGGGAGTGGCGCTTTTCCGAATGCGAGCGACGGTGATGAAGGAACATACGTACTCCTTGATGAATGTTCAGTTGATCTTGGTCAGATCAATGCTTTTTCCGTACTCGTTGAGGGTGATTTCGGCATCCGCATCCGATGCGGTGCTTCCGATGGCGGTCCAGAGATAGGTGTCGTAAAGGTCGGAGATGCGCCCCTCAAGATCCCCCTTCGGCTCTTCCATTCTCTGGATCACGTAATAGCCGTCGTCGGTTTCGATGGCATCGGTGACGTCACCGTCGGCATACAGCCGAAGGGCGGCATCGGTGAGTGCTTCATCGTAAAGTCCCTTGATGAGGTAATAGGGGGCTGCGTTGGTCAGATCGTCGTTGATCTGCGTTCCGACGTAGTCCTCGATCGTGTATTCTCCGTCCTTGATCGCGTTGCTGACCTCTTCCGCAATGATTCGGTTGCTTTCCACGACCTCGCCCTCGTCGTTGCGGAGCAGGATGTGCTGAACGTAGACACCGTTTCCGTTGCGAATCCACTTGTAAAAGGCATCCTGGTCACGAATGACCTCTGCGTCCTCGTCCAGCAGCACCGCGTCGCGGAGCTTGTATTTCATGAAGTCTCTTGCCAGATACAGTCGGTACAGCCGCTCGGTCATAAAGTTCGATTCCATATCCGCAAGAAAGGCTTCCTTGCTTGAAAAGGTTGCGATGGCGCTCTTGTACTGCGCCTCTACGCGGCTCTGTATTTCCTCGCTCTCAAGGACGTCGCGCCCGATGCCGTAGACGGAGCAGGCGGCAAGCACGCGGTAGTTTTCCTCCAGCATGGCATAGACCTTGTCCTCCAGCGTTTTTTTGTATCGCTGTGCCGTGTCTTCGTCATCCCAGATCGTTCCGTTTGCGGCATCCCCGTCCCCGTAATCGATGTCAAGGAGCTTTTTATAGGTCAGGGTGACAAAGCGAAGCTCGTCGTAAAGAATGTCGTATTCTCCTGCGCTTCCCACGATTTTTTCGCCCTCGTCCGGGGAGTTGTCCTCCTCGGAGCAAGCGGAAAGGGGAAGCAGCAGAAGAATGAGAGAGAGCAGGAGCGCCGTGTATTTTAGGGATCTTTTCATAAAATCCTCCATTTTGATAGATTACTGCCTCCATTATACAGGATAGTTATGTATTTTTTGTGAATACGAAAGAAAAAAGGGAGGAATTTTTCAAAAAAGGATTCCTTTTCGTTTCGTTTTATGATACAATAAAGATAAGTATATTGACAAGGGGGAGATTCCCCACAGCCACGGAGGCAGGGAAGGAGACGCAACGAATGAAGCAGGTATACAAGATTCCGCTTTCCAAGATCGCACAGGACTTTAAGCTGGAAACGGTGGTTCGTCCGGAAAACTTTGAAGAGATCCAGATCACGTCTCCGGAGGTCAACCGCCCCGGTCTTGCACTCGGAGGCTTTTACGAGAATTTCGAATCCGAGCGGATTCAGCTCATCGGGCGCGCGGAGTCGGCGTACATCGCATCCATGGAAGAGGATCGGCGCCGCATGATGCTGCAAAAATTTGTGGAAGCGCATCCCGTCGCGATCATTTATACCACCTCGATCAAGGCGAATGAGGAGCTGGTGGAGCATGCCGAAAGGTGCGGTGTTCCCGTGCTCTCCACCTCGGTCAAGACCAGTCAGATCATGGCGAGCCTGATCTCCTCGCTCAACAACCATCTGGCGCCTCGCATTACGCGTCACGGCGGTCTTGTGGAGGTCTACGGTGAGGGGATTCTTCTTCTGGGAGACAGCGGCGTCGGTAAGAGTGAAACTACCATTGAATTGATCAAAAGAGGACACCGTCTCATCGCCGACGATGCGGTTGAGATCAAGCGCGTTTCTGACAAAACGCTGGTCGGCTCCGCTCCCGAATTGATCCGTCATTACGTAGAGCTTCGCGGCATCGGAATCGTTGACGTGCGTCGTCTCTTCGGTATGGGTGCCGTCAAGGAGACCGAGAGAATCGATCTTGTCATTCAGCTGGAAAACTGGGTGGAGGGAAAAATGTACGACAGACTCGGTATGGACGAGGAGAAGATCAATATTTTGGGAATCGAGGTCCCCTCCATTACGGTGCCCGTGCGCCCCGGTCGAAACCTTGCCATCATTCTGGAGGTCGCCGCCATGAACTACAGACAGAAGCGGATGGGCTACAACACCGCGGAGGAGTTCAATAAGCGGATGATGCGTCAGATGGGGGTTGACGAGCTTTGATGCACGGAAATACAGACAAAGGAACGGTTATGGAAGAAAAAAAGGTAGAGCGGGGAGAGGCGCGCCAAAAATCGCCGCGCCGTATTCCCGATATTCTCCGTTACAGTGAAATCCGAAACGGCAGATTTCTTCGCTATTTCGGAAAACGCGAGGAGATTGTGATTCCGAGCTCGGTGACCGCCATCGCCGCGGACGCCTTTCTCGGAAACAAAAGAATCACGCGCGTGGTGCTGGGAGCGAACGTTTCGGTCATTGATCCGAACGCCTTCCGAGGCTGCACCGCGCTTCGTGAGGTTGTTTTCTCGGAGAACCTGCGCGGCATCGGCGCGCATGCCTTTGCGGGATGTACCTCGCTGAGTGCCGCCCTGCTTCCGTCCTCTCTCAGATCCCTTGACGACGGTTGCTTCCGTGCCTGCACCTCGCTTCGTACCGTCGTCCTTCCGCCGACGGTAACGCATATCGGAGAGAATGCCTTTTTCGATTGCGAGAATCTTGAAGAAATTCTTTTGCCGGAAGGAATTACGACTGTTCGCTACGGTACGTTCTTCAACTGTCGGTCTCTCCGCTCCATCGCGCTTCCCTCAGAGGTGGATACGATTGGGAAATATGCCTTCGGACGTTGCTCCTCCCTTTCCAAAATCTCTCTTTCGAAAAAACTTTTGCACATCGGTGTCGGTGCGTTTTCGGAGTGCACGTCGCTTCGATCCTTCCGCATTCCCGAGCTTGTGCGATTCATCGGTGACAATACCTTTTCCATGTGTGAAAATCTGGAGCGCGTGATTTTGCCACCCGAGCTTTCCTACGTTGGAAACGCCGCCTTCCTCGGATGCAAGCGGCTTTCAAGGATCTCGCTTCCCGACGGGGTGACACGAATCGGAAACTCCGCGTTTCTCGGCTGCTCCTCACTTTCCCACGTGGAAATTCCGAAGAGCGTGACAGAGCTTTCCAACTATGCCTTCTCACACTGTACCTCTCTTCGCACGGCTCGTCTTGACGGGGCGGTGCACGAATTGGAGGAGGGCGTTTTTGAAGGATGTCTTGCCTTAGAGGAAATTGTCATTCCCACCACGGTGGAAAAGATCGAAAGAAAAGCATTTGCGCGCTGCGCGTCCCTTCGGTCGGTGATTCTCCCCGATACGCTTTCCCTGATTGAGGAGAGCGCTTTTGAGGAGTGTATCTCGCTTGAGGGAATCACGCTTCCGTATGCGCTTCGCCGTCTGTGCTCGCGTGCCTTTGCGGATTGCGCGTCCTTGGAAACGGCAATCCTTCCCGCAACACGGATGCGGATCGAAAAAAATGCGTTTGTGGGTTGTGAGGCACTCCAAAATCTGTTTGTCAGCGAGCCGAAGGACTATTCTCTCCTCCGCATGACGCGGCTTGGGCTGATGCACGTGGCGCACGTCTCCTCTGTGGAAGAGCTTGATAGGGCACTCCTTTATGCCGAGCTTGCCGATCCCGAAACGGGGGAGGACCGTCGAGAGGAGATCCGCGCTTATCTGGCGGTGAAGGAAAAGCAACAATAAAAGACACAGGACAGCTTCGCGGAGTGCGTGGGGCTGTCCTTTGCTTTGGAAGCGGTCGGGAAAGCAGATCGCAAAAGAGAAAAAAACTTCTCCAAAGGGTTGACTTTTCAATAGAAATAGGGTAAAATAATTATATATGTCTTTAAAGAGAGCGGAGGTATATCATGATTCGCAGCATGACAGGGTTCGGACGCAGCCGCATGGCGGTGGACGGATTGGATATCACAGTGGAGATCAAGTCGGTCAACAGCCGTTTTCTGGATTGCAATACGAAGATCAGTCGTGCCTTCGGTTATCTTGAGGAGCGTGTAAAGCCTTATCTGCTTTCCAAGGGGGTGTCCCGCGGAAAGGTGGACGTCTGGATCTCAATTGAAGAGATGGGGAGCGCCGAGGTGGAAATCGCTCTTGACGAGGGGTACGTCCGCGGATATCTGGAGGCGCTCCACACCCTGCGCGACCGCTTCGGGCTTGCGGATGATATTTCCGTGATGAGCGTTGCCGCCAACCGTGACATTTTTCTGGTGAAAAAGCCCCCCGAGGACATTGAGCGCGCTTGGCAGGCGCTTCGCACGGTGCTGGATGCCGCGACGGATGCCTTCCTTGAGGTGCGCCGCCGTGAGGGTGAAAGCCTTGCCCGCGACATGCGCGAGAAGCTGGAGCGTCTTCGCGGATTTGCGGAAGCCGTCAAGGAGCTGTCCGCCAAGGACGTTGCGACCTACCGTGAGCGTCTTGCGGAGCGGATCAGAGAGGCGCTTGCCGATCATCAGATCACGCCGGATGAGACGCGGCTTCTGACCGAATGTGCCATCCATGCCGACAAGGTTGCCGTGGACGAGGAGCTGGTTCGTCTCGGGGCGCATTTCGAAGCCTTTGAAAAGATCCTGTCGGACGGGGATGCCGTCGGTCGCAGACTTGACTTTTTGCTTCAGGAGATGAACCGCGAGGTCAACACAACGGGCTCAAAGTGCAGTGATGCTGCCATTGCCGCGATTGTGGTGGACGCAAAATGTGAGCTGGAAAAGATCCGCGAGCAGATACAGAATCTCGAATAAAGAACCGAGAAGGAGAAGAGACATGAAATTTATCAACGTTGGATTTGGAAACATGGTAGCGGCCGACCGCGTGGTTGCAATTGCAAACCCCGATTCCGCACCCATCAAGCGATTGATTCAGGATTCCAAGGATGACGGAAGAGCGGTGGACGTCACCTGCGGCCGTCGCACGCGCGCTGTGATCATCACCGATTCCGAGCACGTGATCCTGTCCGCGATTCAGACAGAGACCATCGCCAACCGTCTGGAGAATAACGGCACCTCCGAGGAGGATCCCTCCGACGAGGAGCTGGACTGAGGAGGAGCTATGGAAAAGGGCTTGCTGATCGTTTTGTCGGGGCCGTCGGGGAGCGGAAAGGGAACTGTCCGTGCCGTCATGACCGAAAAGGAGGATTTCGCCTTCTCCGTGTCCGCCACGACGCGTGCGCCTCGCGCGGGGGAATGTGACGGTGTGGATTACCGCTTCATCTCCCACGAGAGCTTTGAGGAAAAGATCCGAAACGGAGAGATGCTGGAATATACCACTTATAACGGCAACTATTACGGAACCGAGTTCTCCGAGGTGCTTGCCGCTGTGGAAAGCGGAAGAAACCTCATTCTTGAAATTGAGGTCGAGGGCGCGATGAACGTCAAGCGCATCTATCCCGAGGCGGTTCTGATCATGCTTCTGCCTCCCGATTTTTCGGAGCAGGAACGCCGTCTGCGCGGACGGGGCACGGAAAGCGAAGAGGTCATTCGCGGAAGACTGGAGAGAACTCATACGGAAATGAAATATCTCCCGAGATACGACTACGTCGTTTACAACCGTGAGATTGAGTCGTGTGCCGATGAGATTCTTTCCATCGTTCACGCGGAAAAATGCGCGGTCAAGAGACATGCGGACGCTGTGAAGCGTTACTTTGAATAAACTGTTTTACATCTATTGCATACAAGGAGAAAAATTATGTTGCACCCTACCATTGAAGAGCTTACCCACGGAAAATTCAACCGCTATGAGCTGGCACTTGCGACCGCAAAGTGCGCACGTCTTGTGACCGACGAGTACG
Source organism: Eubacteriales bacterium (assembly GCA_045536125.1). Lineage (GTDB taxonomy): Bacteria > Bacillota > Clostridia > Oscillospirales > CAG-272 > UMGS1865. The sequence continues at coordinate 11,777 of JAZSMX010000148.1, forward strand.
TTCGTCAGCACGACGAGGCGGAAAAGGCAAACACGGGAAACAAGGAGACCGATAAGCCCATCAATACCATGATCGATCGCGAGCTTCGTGACGAAAAGGCGGTTCACGTTGCCGTCAACCGTCTGCGCGACGGTATTTACGTGATCGATCCCGAGGCAGGAAACCGTAAGGATGAGGCTGTGGAAGTGTCCGGGACGGACGCAGAGGTTCATCCTTGATCTTCGCTGTCGGCGTATACGTTCTTGACAATCCCTTTTTTATTGACAGCGTTTACGATTACCGTGTTCCTCCCGATATGGAGGGTGATATTGTCAAGGGTGGATTCGTTACGGTCCCCTTTGGAAATTCCAACACGCTTCGCATGGCGCTTGTCGCGGAGCTGAGAGAGAAGCCTCCGACAAGGACGCTCAAGGCGGTGCATGAGATCTGCCCCGCCTCTCTTGCTCTGAACGAGGAGATGCAGGGGCTTTGCGCCTATATGCGCGAGAGAATGCTTTGCAGCACGGGAGATGCGGTGCGCGCGATGATGCCCGCATCCGCGCTTTCGCGCCTTACGACGGTTTACTATGCGACCGATTCCATACCGAAGACAAGCTCCGACGACCAAACGGCGTCGGATTTGTTGTTAGTATATGAGTTCTTGAAGGAGCACGGAAGGGTTCGTTATCCGCAGCTTCGTCGCCGCTTCGGCGCATATGCGGGCTATGCCGTCCGTCATCTTTGCGCCATGGGAAGCATGGTCAAGGAGACGGTGCAGGAGGACGTCAAAGCGGAAAAGCTGGTGCGCGTGTGGTACGTCACGCATCCCCGTGAGGACGTATACCGTCTCTTGGAGGGGGCGTCGCTTTCGGGCGTGAAGCTGACCTCCGAGAAGCAGAAAAGGGTATTGCGCGCGCTCATGGAGAGCGAATTGCCCATGACCACCGTGGAATTGAAGGCGGCAAGCGACGCGGGCGACGGACCGATCCGAACGCTGGAGGCGCACGGCTTGATCGCGTGGCGCGAGGTGCGGATCGAGCGCAATTCCTATGCCTCTGTTTCCGTGACGGGGCAAACCCCCATCACGCTCAACGACGAGCAGTCCCGTGCCCTTGAGACCTTGGACGGGCTTGCAAGAGAGGACGGGGCACGCGCCGCGCTTCTTTACGGAGTGACGGGGAGCGGAAAAACCTCGGTCATGATCTCTCTGATCGACCGACTGCTCGCGCGAGGAAAGGGCGTGATTCTGCTTCTCCCCGAGATTGCCCTGACACCGCAGACGGTCTCCATCTTCTGCGCGCGGTACGGAGAACGGGTGTCTCTCATTCATTCGGGACTTTCGACGGGAGAGAGATACGACGCGTGGTGCCGCATTCGGGAGGGACGGTCCGACGTGGTGATCGGCACACGGAGCGCGGTGTTCGCGCCCGTCAGAAATCTCGGTGCGATCATCATGGACGAGGAGCACGAGCATACCTACAAATCCGATCAGAATCCGAAATACCATGCCCGCGACGTTGCACGTTACCGTGCAAACGCGAACGGGGCATTGATGCTGCTTGCCTCCGCGACGCCGTCCGTGGAAAGCTTCAAGAAGGCGAAGGAGGGTGTGTATACGCTGGTTCGTCTGACGAAGCGATACGGAGGGGCGCGTCTTCCGCGCGTGCTGCTTGCCGATATGCGCGGTGAGGCGGCACGGGGAACGCTCTCTCCGATGAGTGAGCTTCTGGTTTCGGAATTGAAGCGGCGAAAGGAGCGCGGAGAGCAGTCCATCCTCTTTCTCAACCGCCGCGGATACAATCATTTCATCAGCTGTCGGAGCTGCGGTGAGGCACTCAAGTGCCCCTCCTGCTCCGTGGCAATGACACATCACAAAAAAAGGCGCACCTATGACGACTGGGAGATGATCTGCCATTGGTGCGGACAGCGCTTGCCCGTGCCGACGGAGTGCCCCTCCTGTCATTCTCCGCATCTGCAAAGGATGGGCTTTGGCACACAGCGCGTGGAGGAGGAGCTGGGGACGCTTCTCCCTGCCTCCCGTGTGCTTCGCATGGATGCGGATACCACGTCCTCCCGCTTTTCCTACGATACGCTGCTTTCCCAATTCCGGCAAAGAGAGGCGGACATCCTTCTGGGGACGCAGATGGTGACGAAGGGGCACGATTTTCCCGCGGTGACCTTGGTGGGGGTTCTTCTGGCAGACACCTCGCTTTTTCTTGAGGACTACCGAGCCGCGGAGCGTACCTTTTCCATGCTGACGCAGGTCATCGGACGCGCAGGTCGCGGAGAGAACGAGGGAGTTGCCGTGATTCAGACGAGCAATCCCCATCACGAGGTGATCCGCTTGGCTTGCGCCCAGGATTACGAGGGCTTTTACGAACGGGAGATCCGCTTGCGGAAGCTGTTGACCTTTCCGCCGTTTTGCGACATCGCTCTTTTGACGGTGACGGGAACGAACGAGGCGGAGCTGTATCGCTACGTCGATTTTCTCATGCGGATCTACGGCGAATTGGAATCGAAATACAGTGACGTACAAACGGTTCGCTTCGGTCCCTTTGAAGCGCCCGTATACCGCGTGGACAACAAATACAGAGTCCGATTGGTTCTCAAATGCAAGCTGAACCGCCGCACGCTTGCGATGCTTTCCGAGCTGATCTGCACCTTTTCAAAAAAGGCGGGACAAAATATCACGCTGAGCGCGGATCTCAATCCCTCGTCGCTTTGAGACCGCCAACGCGGAAAAGAGGTTTTTATGGCAAAATTAAACATTGTAAAAGTCGGGGACGACACGCTTCGCAAGGTTTGCCGTCCCGTGGATAAGATCACTCCGAGAACCGTCACTCTGCTTGACGACATGATCGAAACGATGCGTGCCGCCGACGGGTGCGGTCTTGCCGCTCCTCAGGTCGGTATTCTTCGCCGCATTGCGGTCGTTGAGGTGGAGGCGGGAAAGGTCATTGAATTGATCAATCCCAAGATCATTGCCTTTGCGGGTGAGCAGGAGGCGGAGGAGGGATGCCTTTCCATCCCCGGTCGCTGGGGCGTGACCAAGCGTCCCCGTCACGTCACGGTGCGTGCGACCAACCGAAACGGAGAGGTCTTTGAGGTTTCGGGGAGCGATCTGTTGGCGCGCGCCCTTTGCCACGAGATCGACCATCTTGACGGCACATTGTTTATCGACAAAATGATCAAGGAAGTGAAATGATGCGTATTTTGTTCATGGGCACGCCCGATTTTGCCCTTTTTTCGCTCAAGGCACTCTGTGATGCGGGACAAACGGTCATAGGGGTTGTCACGCAGCCCGATAAGCCTCGGGGCAGAGGCTATGCCCTGACACCGCCTCCCGTCAAGGTGTATGCCATGGAGGCAGGAATTCCCGTTTATCAGCCGACCACGCTCAAGGACGAAGGCTTTGCCTCTCTTCTTGCAGAGCTGAATCCCGACGTGATCGTGGTAGTGGCATACGGAAAGATCCTTCCGGGGAGCGTTCTCGACTATCCGAAATACGGATGCGTCAACGTACACGGATCTCTCCTTCCCGCGTACCGAGGAGCTGCCCCCATGCAGCGCGCGATCATGGACGGTAACCTTGAAACGGGAATCACCACCATGAAAATGGACGTGGGACTTGACACGGGAGACATGCTTCTGACGGTGCGTGTTCCGATCGAGGAGGACGACAATTTCGAGGACATCCACGACCGCTTGGGAGCGGCGGGCGCGAAGCTGCTTCTTTCCACACTTCGTGGGCTGGAAGAGGGAACGCTGATTCCGACGGCGCAGGACGGTGCCCACGCGACCTATGCTGCCAAGATTGAAAAAGAGGACTGTCGGATCGATTTCGACTGCAACGTAAAAAAGGTGCACGATACCGTCCGCGGTCTCTCACCCATGCCGCTTGCCTATACCTATACCCCCGATCGGAAAATGCTCAAGGTGACCAAAAGCCGCATTTGCAGACGCGAGGGCTGCTTCGGTGTGCCCGGAGAGGTGATTTCCTTGGAGGGGGGCGAAATTGAGGTTGCCTGCAAGGAGGGAACGCTTGCGCTTTTGTCGGTGCTTCCCGAAGGAAAGCGCCGCATGTCCGCGCAGGACTTCATCAACGGAAGAAGGATCTCTGTGGGAGATCTTCTCGGATGTGGGGAGGCAACAAAATGAAGGGCGTGTGTGAGCTTTCCGAGCTTCTTGCCACCCGTGGAAAGCTTCTCGGCGTGGATTTCGGCGACGTGCGGACAGGGCTTTCCGTGTCCGACGCGGGCAGATTTTTGGCTTCGGGGATCGGATACGTTTCCCCCGGTGGCATTGAAAAGACTGTTTTGAAGGTTGCTGAGGTCGCGCGCGAGCACGGCGTCTGCGGCGTGGTGGTGGGACTACCGCGCAATATGGACGGAAGCGAAGGACACCGCGCGGAGCGTTGCCGCGAATTTGCCCTCCGTCTGTCAGAACAATTGGATGGGATTTTGGTGACCATGATCGATGAGCGCCTGACGACGGTGAGTGCCTCGCGCTACCTCAACGAAACGAATACGCGCGGACAGAAGCGCAAGGGTGTCATCGACACGCTATCCGCGGAGATTATTTTGCAAAACGCATTGGACCGCTTGAAGCATCTGACGGTCGTATAAGGAGAATTTATGAAGGTTTGTATCATTCAACCGCACTATTCCGTGGATTACCGAAAGAGCGAGGAGCTTTTTTTGTGGGAGATGGATGCCATGGACCGTTGCGATGGGAGCATGGATCTGATTGTTCTTCCCGAGTCTGTGGATACGCCCGCTTTGGCGAGCAGCGGTGAGGAGTGGCGTGCTTCTTATCAAAAATACGCATCGCGGTTGTTGCAAAAGGCAAAGGAGACCGCGCGTCGCTGTGATGCGGTCGTCTTCCTCAATATGACACGGGAGGTTTCGACGGGGCTTCGCAACACGACCTTTGCGATCGACCGCAAGGGGAACGAGGTCGGATACTATTACAAGGAGCATCTGACGCCCGGGGAGGAGCATCACATGGGGAAGGATGCACAGTACACCTATGAGACAACCGCCCCCACGGTGGTGACGATCGACGGAATCCGATATGCGTTCCTGACCTGTTACGATTTTTATTTCTATGAAAACTTCGCGCGCATCGCACGCGTGGGAGCGGACGTGATCATCGGCTGCTCTCATCAAAGGAGCGATTTGCATTCCGCATTGGAAACGATGACGAAATTCTGCGCTTATAATACCAACGCTTACGTGGTGCGCGCCTCGGTCAGCATGGACGAAGCGAGCGACGTGGGCGGGGCTTCCATGATCGTCAGCCCCCGCGGTGACGTGCTTGTCAACATGGGAAGCCGCGTCGGTATGTCTTCGGCGGAATTTGATCCGCATGAGAAATATTACAAGCCCGCGGGATTCGGAAATCCTCCGACGGCACACTACGAATACATCGAGAAAGGGAGACGTCCGTGGAAGTATCGCCCCGCGGGCAGTGCCATCGTCAGAAACGATGATGAGATGGCTTACCCCCGTGTGTGCGCTCACCGCGGCTTTAACACGGTTGCACCCGAAAACAGTCTGCCCGCCTTCGGCGCGGCGGTGGCACTGGGGGCGGGGGAGATCGAATTCGATCTCTGGTACACCAAGGACGGTGAGATCGTCTCCATTCACGACGACCGACTGGATCGTGTGTCCGATGGCACGGGGCGCGTTTACGAGCATACCTACGAGGAGCTTCTCGGCATGGATTTCGGAATCAAGTTCGGAGAGGAATTCGAGGGGCTTCGCATCCTTCGCTTTGAGGAGATTCTGCAAAAGCTTGCCTGCCACACGGTCATGAACATCCACATCAAGGCAGTGGATGATGTTTGCGCTTACGATGAGGTGCTGCTCAAAAGGATCATTGATCTGATATACAAATACGATTGCGAAAAGCACGTTTATTTCATGACGGGCAACTGTACCATTCTCGGGCAGCTGAAGCAAATGGCACCCGACATCGCGCGCTGTGCAGGCTCGGGCGTGGAACCGTGGAAGATCGTGGACAATGCCATTGCCTACGAATGCAAAAAGGTTCAATTGTTCATGGAATACTACAACCAAGAGATGATCGACAAGGCGCATGCACACGGAATCAAGTGCAATTATTTTTACTGCGACACCCCTGCCGATGCCGTACGGATGCTGAATATGGGCATCGATACGATTCTTACCAATGATTATCAACGCGTTTCGACAGCGGTTCGGAAGGCGTAAAAAAGGATTTGAGCTATGCAACAGTTACCACCTCCGCGCGTTGCCGCGCTGCATGATCTTTCGTGCGTCGGCAGATGCGCTCTGACGGTCATTCTCCCCACACTTTCTGTGATGGGATATCAGACCGTTCCCGTACCGACCGCGCTTCTTTCCTCTCATACGGGAGGCTTTGAAGACCTCTATTTCAAGGATCTTACCGAGGATATGCATGGAATCTCTGCGCACTTTCGTCGCCTGGAGCTTTCTTTCCGCGCAATTTATACGGGATTTTTGGGAAGCGAAGAGCAGATTGAGACGGTCAAGGCATTCTTCGAGGAATTCGGAACGATCCCCGACGAAAGCGGACACCGCCCCTTGATCCTGGTCGATCCCGTGATGGGAGACGACGGGGAGCTTTACTCCACCTATACAAAATCACTGGCAGACGGCATGCGAACGCTTTGCCGATATGCAGAGGTTCTCACCCCCAATCTGACCGAGGCTTGTCTTCTGACCGACACCCCTTACCGCAATACGAGGTGCATGGAGGACGGGGAGAGACGGGAATACATCCGAACGCTTCTTTCCGCCCTGGAATGCTTTGGCGCGGAGCGGATCGTGATCACGGGCATTGAGCATGGCAACGGTAACGTGGAAAACGTGGGACGGGATGCCGACGGCACCTGCTTTTCGGTGGTACGTCCGCATCTTAGTGCCTCTTATCCCGGAACGGGCGATCTGTTTGCGTCGGTGCTTCTGGGCTCTCTGCTTGACAAAAAGCCGTTTGCCGACGCCGTCGGTGCGGCATCGGACTTTGTGGGACGTGTGATTGCCGCCTCCGTGTGCCTCGATACCCCCGTTCGTTTTGGGGTGGCTTTGGAGCCGCAATTGAGATATCTGATAGAAAAGGGGGAATAAAATATGCCGAACAGCCGTACACCGCGTATCATCGGACACCTGATCAAGCTGCTTGCCGTTCTTTTGATCTTCTCCGTTTGCGGCGTTCTGATCTGGAGACTTGTGACGTCCCAAGATCCCGACACCGTTTCGGTGCTGATCCCGAACGAAACGCTTTCCGAGGCTTATCGGGAGAATGGAGAGGAGCTTCTGATGCGCTATCAGAATCAGACCACCATCACGCGCGCCGATCACAATGCGGGGTATTTTTCGGTCACGCAATACGTGTTTATTCCCGAGGCGAACCAGATTCAATTGGTGTTCCGCTATAACAACAGCACGCTTCTTCATTTGAAGGAGGACTACGGATTGGAGGAGATTCCCGACAAGGAGGGAACGTATTTTGACGTGAGCGTCACGACCTCCGTCGATCTGACACCCGACAATCGCGAGGATAACTACACCACCGACGGAACGACGCCCGAAACACTGGAGATCCGTCGCTATCATCCCACAGAGGCGCTGACGCTGCGCGAAACGACACCCCTTTACACCTACTACCGCTACGTTTTTGAGGACGTTCCGATGACAGAGGATACCGTGGGTGTCTTTGCGGACGTCTATTATCTTGAGGATCTTGACTATGAGGACACCTCCTATGGGACGCTCTGCCTGTTTGACGATGAGTCGAAATGGATTGAAGAGAAGCTTTCCCAACAGGATCAGAAGGCATTGGATGCCTATCTTGGAGGTTGAGGATGGAGGACGCAAGAAAAATTGCCGCACGCGTTCTTGAAAAATGCGAGGCGGCAAACGGATACTCCAACATCACCTTGGACACCGCCATCAAAAGAAGCGAGCTTTCGGATACGGATCGCGCGTTTCTGACGGCACTTGTCTACGGTGTTCTTGAAAAACGAAATTATCTGGATGCCGCGATCGATTCGCTGTGCGAGCGAGCTCCAAGTGAGATTTCCCTTGAGGTACGCATCGCTTTGCGCCTTGGCATCTATCAGATGGTGTTTATGGATCGCGTGCCCGACCATGCCGCCGTCAACGAAAGCGTTTCCTTGGTTTCCCGTCGCGCACGCGGATTTGTCAACGCGCTGTTGCGTGAGTTTGTAAGACGCAAAAAGGAAATCCCGCTCCCCTCAAGAGAGACGGAGCCTCAATCCTATCTTTCCGTGAAATACTCCTTTTCCGAAAGCATTGCAGCCCGTTTTTTGGATGCGTTCGGAATGGAACGCACCGAAGCCCTCTTTTCCGCCTTTTCCAAAGAGCCCTTACTCTCTCTTCGTGTCAACACGCTTCGCATCAGCCGTGAGGAGCTTCTTTCGCAGCTGACAGCACGCGGCGTGCGTGCCGAGGCGACGCCTGAGAGTAAGGTCGGTATTTTGGTGTTAGATAAGATCCCCGTTACAAGGCTTTACGGATTTGCGGAGGGCTTGTTCTTTGTACAGGATGAAGCCTCGCAGCTCGCCACGGACGCGCTGGGAGCAAAGGAGGGTATGCAGGTTCTGGATGCTTGCGCTTGCCCCGGCTCCAAGTCCTTCGGGATTTCCATGGATATGAACAACCGCGGACGCGTGCTTTCCTGTGATCTGCATGAAAACAAGCTTTCTCTCGTTCGCGAGGGCGCGTCCCGTCTCGGAATCGGGATCATTGAAACCGCGGCGGCGGACGCAAGGGAAGTGCGGGAAGCGCTGATCGGTCGCTTTGACCGCGTGCTTTGCGACGTGCCCTGCTCGGGCTTTGGCGTCTTTTCCAAGAAGCCGGAGCTTCGCTATAAGGATGCCTCGCTCTCGGACGCATTGCCCGCCATTCAGGCGGACATACTTGAAAATACCTCGCGTTACGTCAAGGAGGGAGGTCGTCTGGTCTATTCCACCTGCACGCTGCTGCCTGCGGAAAACGGAGAGAACGTGGCGTCGTTTTTGTCCCGTCACCCCGATTGGCGGCTTCTGAAGGAGCGCACGCTGACACCCGACAGGGACGGAACGGACGGTTTCTATTTTGCCGTTTTGGAAAAAAGAAGTGCTGAAAATTGTCAGAATGACACATAGACAGAATCGATTGATCGAATACTGATCAGAGAGGAGGGCGCGTATGGAGCCGCAAGAAAAGAAAGAGCTTTTGTCGATGGACAAGGGGGAGCTTGAAGAATGGATGCTGTCACACGGAGAGGCAAGGTTCCGCGCCTCCCAGCTCTTTTCGCAAATGCATCGGGGACTTTCTCCCCGGGAGATGACCAATATCGGACGCGCACTCCGAGAGAAGCTTGACGCGGACACCTATTTTCATTTGCCCACGGTGGAAATGAAGCTGGTTTCTGCCATTGACGGAACGGTCAAATATCTCTTCGGGCTTTCCGACGGTCACTGTGTGGAGAGCGTGGTGATGAAATACGAGCACGGAAATACGATCTGTATCTCTTCTCAGGTGGGATGTCGCATGGGATGCAAGTTCTGTGCCTCCACCATCGGAGGGCGTGTGAGAAACCTTTCCGCAGGCGAGCTTCTCGGTCAGGTGATCGCGGCACAGAAGGATATGGGAGAGCGAATTTCCAACATCGTGATGATGGGCATCGGAGAGCCGCTTGACAACTATGACAACGTGTTAAAGTTTTTGCATCTTGTCAACTGTGAGGAGGGCATTCAGATCGGCTACCGTCACATCTCTCTTTCTACCTGCGGTCTTGTGGACGGCATCGAGCGTCTTGCCAAGGAAAATCTCCCCATCACGCTCTCTATATCGCTCCACGCACCCGATGACGAGACGCGCTCCGCGATCATGCCCATCAACCGTAAATACGGTGTTGACGAGCTGCTCCGCGCTTGTCGCGCCTACTACAGCCAAACGGGGCGCAGAATTTCCTTTGAATATACCCTCATTTCAGGGAAGAACGACACTCCCGCGCTCGCGCAAAAGCTGGCGACGCTGCTCAACAGCCGCCTGAGAACGCGCGAGGAGGGGATGCCTATTCACGTCAACCTCATCCCCGTCAACGAGGTGGAGGAGACGGGCTTTCAGCGCTCGGGAAAACGAGCGGTGGCAGAATTCGCGCGCGTATTGGAGTCGCGCGGCATCCGCGCGACGGTCAGACGGAAGCTTGGCGCGGATATCAATGCCTCCTGCGGACAATTGCGCCGCGCGGCAATGAAGAGCGAAATGCCCAAGGAATGATACCGTTCGGCAGCACATCCTACATCACAAAAAGAGCCTACCATAGATTATAAGGGCTTTTTGGGAACGGTCGGAGGTGCGTATGAAACAACGGAAGGAAGAACCCTCACTGCTGGTATGGAGAATCACGGCGCTGCTCTCCGCTTTGCTCTTTTTGTCTCTTTGCTGGATTCTTGCGGACACCCTCTTTTCCTTCACGGATACGGAGGAGAGCTATGCGGTGGTTGTCCCCTCACTGTGCGGAATGCAGGAGGCAGAGATCCGCGTGGAAAAGGATTTCCTTTTTGAAACGGAGTACCGATATGACAGTGAGATCCCACGCGGCGTGGTGATTTCGCAAAGCCCCCGTGCGGGAAGCCGACAAAAGCTTTCCCCAAGGCGTCCCGTTTGTCGGGTGACGCTGGTCGTCAGTCTTGGGGAGGAAGGGGACGAATAGTGCCTGCTTGCCATGAAATCGCATGGCAAACGGCAAAGAAACAAGGAGAAGATATGTACGAGGGAAAGGGAAGAGTCATTAAAAGTAACGGTGGGCTGTTCACGCTCTGCCTCTTTGGCGGAGATGCCCCTTTGGACGGCAAGAGGGTGACAGGCCGCGCGCGCGGCAGCCTTCACCGAGGAGGAACGCTTTTGGTGGGAGACGTTGTACGCGTTTCCTACGATGCAACGGCATTTTCTGTTAAGGACGGGGAGACAGTTCCCGCAGAGGACGGAAGAGGTCTTTCCGTGGATGCGATCGAGCCGCGCAGGAATGCGCTCATCCGTCCGCCGATGGCGAACCTTGACATGCTTTTCATCACGGTGGCAGTCGCTTCCCCCGAGCCTGTTCTGTCCACGGTGGACAAGATGATCTCTATTGCCGAGTTCAACGGGATCGAGCCGATCGTGGTACTGACCAAGGGAGACCTTTCCGAGGCTTCCGCGCAAAGCCTTGCCGAGATCTATACCCGTGCCGGCTTTTGTGTGCTGAAAACGGGCAAGGATGAGGAGGACGGAGACGAAGCATTGAGACAGCAGATCTTTGCAGCTTTGTCGGGCGGAAAAACAGGTGCCTTTTCGGGGGCATCGGGCGTTGGAAAATCGACGCTTCTGAACCGCCTCTATCCGCATCTCTCGCTTGAAACGGGAGAGATCAGTCTGCGCATCGGGCGCGGAAAAAACACCACGCGCCACGTGGAGCTGTATCCTATCTCAGAGGATCCCGCTACGGGATATCTCGCGGACACTCCCGGTTTTACCATGCTGGATTTTGAACGCTTTGATTTCTTTGCCTTGGACGACCTTCCCACGACCTTTCGGGAGTTTGCGCCTTACATCGGAGAATGCCGTTACACCAAATGCTCGCATACCAAGGAGGAGGGCTGCGCGATCCTTGCCGCCGTCAAGCACGGTGAGATCCCCCGCACCCGACACCAAAGCTTCCTTGAGATATACGAGGTACTGAAAAAGAAAACGAAGTGGTGATTGCCACGGTTCATAAAAAGGGGGTGTCTCAAATT
>JAZSMX010000011.1:0-19050 GCA_045536125.1 Eubacteriales bacterium
GCCCAGACCCAGGGTATCCAGCATGTGACGGGCCAGCTCCAGACAGCCGGCAAACTCCTGCTCCAGCTGCTCGGGGCGCAGGATCAGGTGGCCTTCGGTGATGGTGGACTGGCGCACGCGGATCAGACCGTGCATTTCGCCGGAGGATTCATTGCGGAACAGCGTGCTGGTCTCGCCCAGACGCATGGGCAGATCGCGGTAGGAGCGCATGCGGTTGAGGAACACCTGATACTGGAAGGGACAGGTCATGGGGCGCAGAGCAAAACACTCCTTCGTCTCATCATGAGGATCTCCCAGAACAAACATACCGTCCAGGTAATGGTCCCAGTGACCGGAGATCTTGTAAAGCTCTCTCTTTGCCATCAAAGGCGTCTTTGTTAAAAGATAACCTCGCTTTTGCTCCTCGTCCTCGATCCATCTTTGGAGGAGCTGAATGACGCGCGCTCCCTTCGGAAGCATCACGGGAAGTCCCTGACCGATCACGTCAACCGTTGTAAAAAGCTCAAGATCGCGTCCGAGCTTATTATGGTCCCGCTTCAATGCTTCTTCCTGCTGCTGAACGTATGCGTTTAATTCATCCTTTGAGGGGAACGCAATGCCGTAAATACGTTGGAGCATCTTATTGTTCTGGTCACCCTTCCAATACGCCCCCGTACACTGTGTCAACTTAAACGCCTTAACCGCGCCTGTGCTGAACAAATGAGGACCCGCGCACAAATCGGTAAATTCCCCTTGACGATAGAAGCTGATCACAGCATCCTCCGGGAGCTCATTGATCAATTGCACCTTATAGGGCTCGTCCTTTTCGTTCATCAAAGCAATTGCTTCTGCACGCGGAAGCTCAAATCTTTCAATTTTAAGATTTTCTTTTACAATCTTCTTCATCTCGGCTTCGATTTCTTTCAATGCCTCGGGTGAAAAAGCGACCTCTGAGTCGATATCGTAATAATATCCGTTTTCAACCGCAGGGCCGATGGTAAGCTTGGCTGAGGGATACAGGCGTTTTACTGCCTGCGCCAGAATATGAGATGCCGTGTGGCGGAACAAATGTTTTCCCTCAGGAGAATCAAAGGTAAGGAGCTGTACGTCAGCATCTTCGGTCAGCTCGTAAGTCAATGCCACTGTCTTTTCATTGATCTTTGCTCCGATTACAGCCTTGGTGATCAATTCCATATCGCGGGCTGCATCGTATACAGTGATCGGCGCATCATATTCACGCTCAACGGCATTCATTTTGATTTTCATACAAAACCCTCTCTTTCATAAAAAGAAATAATAAATAAAATAAAAACACACCCCGAAGACTCTGAAAAAAGAGTCTGTTCGGGGTGTGGATCAATTCCGCACGGTTCCACCCGGACGTTTCACTTCGTTGATGTTGAGTTGTTGCGGAAAAAGTGGTACTCCGTAAGCCTGTGTCGGGACCTCACAGCGAATCCGCAAGGAAACGATCCCTTCTCTGTAACACATACAGTTACGAAGCATGTCTTATCCGTCGGCTGTATCATTCAGCCGTGATCTTAGATCTTTGCTTCAAGTTATAAGCCGAGCGAGGATTGATGATTTCTCTCCAATCAAGATCTCCTCGGTCAAGCGCGGTAATAATCACCTCTGCCGTTGCAATGTTTGTAGCAACGGGAACGTTATAAAGATCGCACAAACGCAAAAGCTCTGCTTCAACCTCATCGGTCTTTGCATCGGGACGCGTGTCCTTGAAATACAAGAGAACGTCGATTTCATTACAGGAAATACGCGAGGCGATCTGCTGCTTTCCGCCTTGCATACCGGCCATGAGACGCTCAATGTCAAGTCCGGTTGCTTCGGAAATATACTTCGCGGTAATACTCGTCGCGCACAAATTGTGTTTGCTCAAAATTCCGCAATAAGCAATACAGAACTGAGTCATCAATTCTTTCTTCAAGTCGTGTGCAATAATAGCAATCTCCATTGATTCAGTGGCCCCCTTCTAAATTATGTACACCCGTTTAAAAAGCAAAACAGAACTTTCAATGACAATTATATCACAAACTGACATGAATTGTCAATAGAATTCTTTGCATTTTTTTAAAGTAATGTGTAAAATAGAACCAAAAAATGCTGTTTTTTAGGGAAGTCAGAGAACTTCGTATCTTGCACGGATTCCTCCGATATACTTCGGTCTTGTTCTCGCACACAAAATCGGAGCATTTCCGATTGCTTTTACAGACAACCTCACGGGAACCGCAACGTCGCGCAAATGCATCCCGATCAGCGTTCCTCCAATATCAAGACCGGCATGAGCACGAATGTGCTCCACGGCAACGGGAGCGTCAAATCCAAGCCACGCCGAGGTTGCAAACGAGCCACCGGCTTTGGGCTGCGGAACAACACACACCTCTTCAAGACCGTATGCTTCTGCACAGGATCTCTCAATGATCAGTGCGCGATTCAAATGCTCACAGCATTGGGCAGCAAGATAGATTCCCCTTTCCTTCAAAATCGGGTAAACCGTTTCAAAAACGGTTTTTGCGGTTTCGAAGCTGGATCCGTGTCCGATCATCTCTCCCACAATCTCTGAGGAAGAGCATCCGATGACAAGGATCTGCCCTTTTGAAAGACCGGCACTTTGTATCAGCTCTTCAACTGCGGTCCGTGCCTGTGCTTTGATTATATCCATAAAAATCTCCTTTTATTACCAATTGTCACTTTGATCGTCGGGAATGACTCTTTTTACAGCGGCAATCGCACATTCGATCATATCATCCGTGGGTTCAAAAACGGTAATGTGCTGAAGCCAAACGCCCGGCAAAGAGATGATTCTCGTCACAATATTATCATGTCTGCCTGCGAACTTGATCAGCTCATAGCCGATACCGACGATGATGGGAATCAGCAAAAGCTTTACCAGAACGCGGAAAATCGTGGGAAGAACGCCTCCTGTGATCGCGATGGTGATCGGATCGATAAAGAATGAAACGAAAATGCTGACAAGAACCATCAAAATCAAAAAGGACGTTCCGCATCTGGGGTGGAAGCGCCTTTGCGCGCGCACGTTTTCCACCGTCAAATCAAGTCCCGCTTCGTAACAGAAAATCGTTTTATGCTCCGCACCATGGAACATAAACGTGCGGCGAATGTCCTTCATGAGCGCAATCGCGCCCATATAGCCCACCAACAGCAGCACTCGCAAAACGCCTTCAAAGGCGGACTTGATCAAAGAATCGGCAATGGGATGATGTCCCGTCAGGAAATCGATATACCGTGCGGCCAGATCAAACAGAAACGATGGAAGGAAGATGAAAAGTCCGAGTGCCAATACAAGACCGAGAATCACGCTTACCACCATGGTCAGAGTCATCACCCATGCGGGCATTTTTTCCTCTTCCTCGCTGTTTTTTGGAGAATCGGATCTGTTCGCAGCTTCGGTATCGGAGACTTGCTCATTCACTTCGGTTATTGAGGTGTTCTCTTCGGATTTCTTCGCTTTTGACTTCTTTTTTTCTTTTTTCGGTTTTTCTTCTACCAGATCCTCAAGACCTGAAATTTCTGCTGACCGCATCAGACATTTGTAGCCCAGAGTCATACTGTCAATATAGCCGAATACACCTCTGATCAGCGGCAAACGACAGATTTTTGGACGTTTCACGCCTTTGGTTTCAAATTCTTCGATCACAATCTCACCGGAGGTGTTTCTCACAGCCATCGCAGTCATTTTCGGACCGCGCATCATAATTCCTTCAATCAAAGCCTGACCGCCAATCGAAGTCTTTCTGCGGCAAGCCGTTACCTTTTTTTCTTTTTTCATTTTCTTCCTTTCGGTCAAAGTCACGACGTAAGTTTGTTTTTATAATACACGATAAATGTAAACCGTGTATAAACGAACGAAAAAACGGACATATCAAAAATCACATTGTGTCATAGGATTTTGTCGGGTAACAAACAAATGCGGTCGCCCCCAAGGCTTTCAGACGTGCTTCGGCATGCAAAGCATCCTCATTACTTGAAAAGACGCCGAATACAGACGGACCGCTCCCACTCATCATCGACTTGATCGCACCGCATGACATCATTTCGTTTTTCAAAAGAGTGACACAGCTCCGTTCTCCGGGAACAACCTCTTCGAAAAGATTAAAGTAATGCCTACACGCGGTTTCCGAGTCATTCTTCAGCCATGCCCCCAGAAGTTCGGAATAGTCAAGCGCGGTATTCACGGGCGTCGAAAAGCAATTGTATTTTTTATCAAGCGCACCGTAAGCCTCAGGGGTGGAAACCCCCTCCCCCATGCAAGCAACAACCAACGGTACGTAGGGCATCAAAGGAGCATCCTCCATTTGATCTCCGATTCCCGTAACCAGTGCACTGCCGCCACGGATACAAAACGGTACGTCAGCACCGAGCTTTGTTCCCAACACGCAAAGTTGTTCGAGGGAAAGCGGTGCTCCGCACAAGCTGTTCAGTGCACGCAATACGGCAGCGGCATCGGTGCTGCCTCCCGCCAAGCCCGCAGCCATCGGAATCCTTTTTTTTATATGAATTTTCACACATCCGAGGTTTCCTGTTTCCTTCAAGAAAAGCATCGCCGCGCGGTACGCAATGTTTTTTTCGGCTCGCGGCATGTTTGGATTTCCTTCAGCCGTTAGAAAAATCTCATTTTTCTCAGAAGGTAAAAAATCCACAAAAACCGAATCGGAAAGGGAGACGGTGTGCATCACACTCAAAATATCGTGATAGCCGTTTTCGCGACGTGCAGTGACGTTCAGATACACGTTGATTTTGGCATTTGCCATTTCAATCTTCATTCTTTG
This sequence comes from Eubacteriales bacterium, assembly GCA_045536125.1. GTDB lineage: Bacteria > Bacillota > Clostridia > Oscillospirales > CAG-272 > UMGS1865. The sequence continues at coordinate 4,785 of JAZSMX010000011.1, forward strand.
CCCCTTTTCTAAAAATCCACATAACATTGTATCACAGTTTTGTTTCTTTTGCAACAATTCTTTGAAATAAATTCAAAAATATAAAAAAAGTATTGACTTGCAACTAAATGTAGTATAAAATTATATATAATACCATTATCGTCGAAGGAGTGATTTCCGAGATGCAGCCTTCTGGTCAAAAGACGTTTGCACAAAGAGTCATGGTGTCAGCCGTTTGGTACGCCATTGTCTTTTTTGTATTAATAGCAATTTCATATTATTTTGAGTTGAGTGGCTTTTTGGGATCTGTTCTGGATCTTTTCAGCCCCGTCCTTTTGGGACTTGCCTTTGCATACATTCTCAATCCGATTTTCAGATTTTTCGAGCGGAGAATTTTTTCAAGGGTATATCCCTCATCTCTCCGTCGCACCGTTTCTCTTTTGTGCACGTATCTTCTTTTCATACTTTTTGCATTTCTGTTGTTTCTTCTGATCATTCCGCAACTCCTTACCGCGATGATCGATTTTATAGGAAACTACAACGAGCATATTAATGCGGCAGTTTCCGGTATCAATACGGTTTTTGGATGGCTCAACGATTTCTTTGACAGTACGCTCGGTAAGAACGATTTCTTTGCTCCAATTGACGGAACGCAGTTTTCGGAAGCGCTCTATCAATTTTTGACTGATTCGTTAGCAAAGATTGATATCCAATTTTTGTTCTCTGCTGCAGGCGCATTTTTCTCTGTGATTACAGACGTCATATTTGCGCTCTTTATTTCACTTTATCTTTTGAGTTCCAAAGAAAAAAGATACGCACAGGTAATGAAGGTTCGAAACGCACTTTTCAGTGACAGAACCAACAAGAGAATCACAAGAATTTGCACAACCATTGACAACCTTTTCGGAAAATTTTTCGAAGGAAGAATTTTTGACTCTTTGATCGTCGGTGCTCTTTTGTATTTGTTCTTCTCTCTTTTCGGGATCCCCTATGCAATCATTCTGGCATCCTTCATTGCGGTGATCAACGTAATTCCTTATATTGGATTTTTCATCGGTGCCGTTCCCGCAACGCTTCTTGTTATTTTGACCGATCACGAAAAGCTTTTGCCCTTCCTTATCATTCTTTTGGTAATCTTCCAATTCGATACAAATATTATCAGCCCAAAAATTCTCGGAAATAATATCGGTGTCAGTTCTCTTTGCGTCATCGTTGCCATTTGTGTTACGGGTGCTGTTTTCGGTTTTGTCGGCATGATGATCGGAGTCCCGCTTTTTGCAACGATTCTTGATTACGGTAACACGGTTGTAGAGAAAAAGCTGCAGAAAAAACGGAGGCCAAGCGACGTAGACAACTATTATGCTCCGGATCCAATCATTGATCCCATGCAAATCAACCATGCAAAAGCCAATAAAATGATTAATCGCATCGAACGGCGTGCGCTTCGCGTAAAAAAGCTGATCGAGATCGGCAGAGAAACAGAGGTAAAGCCATTTGACCGCTTCTGCGCGTCCATTCACGAGGCGGGGTGCAAGCGCCATCTTTTCAACAGCACGTCTCCGGAGCTTTTGACACAGTTCTCTGTCAGCGAAACGAAAAAAATCATCATCGGTGATGCAAATGCAACCTTTGAAGAGTTCAAAAAGGATTTTAGTGCTTCAAAAGCAAAGGAGGAGACCTGATCATGGTGAAGCAAAGAAAAAACCTATTGTTTATATCACTCTTTCTCCTTGCATTGCTCCTTCTGTTTATGATTCTTCATATGGAGCGAATCAACCTCTGGTTGAACTACGCAATGTTCGTTTTGCGCCCGGTCCTGATCGGTCTTGTCATCGCGTACTTATGCAATCCACTCTTCCGTACGTTTGAACGCAAAATCTTCTTCAGTGTTCACCCACATAAGCTTCGAAGAATCCTCTCTCTGATCGCAACCTACCTGATCATGCTCTTGATCCTGGCAGCCTTGGTCATGCTGATCGTACCGCAGCTCATCGAAAGTATCATTGATTTCTTTACTCAGTATGAGAGTTATTTAAAAAAAGCACTGATTAGCGTCAATGAAATCATCGATTATATCAATGTGAATTTTTCAACGCAAATTGCACCGCTGTTATACGAGGATATCAATAAAACCATCACCGATTTTCTAACGTCAATCGATTTGCAGAGCATGTTGAAAACGATGCTGACTTATTCCAATATCGCAAGTGTTTTCTCGGCACTTTCCAATTTGTTTTTTCTTTTGATCGATATTCTTTTCGGTATCTTTATTTCCGTTTACCTGCTTTATTCCAAGGAACGTCGCTATGCTCAGATCATGCGTCTGCGCGCTGCCTTTTTCAGTGACAAGGTCAATGCCCATATCACAAAAATATGTACCATTGCGGACCGTTCCTTCGGTGGATTTTTCAGAGGAAAGATTCTCGACTCCACCCTTGTCGGAATTTTGGTTTATATCATTATTTCCATTATGCAAGTACCGTACGCACTTTTGATCGCAGTCATCGTTGGCATTACGGATATTGTCCCGATCATAGGTCCTTTCATCGGTGTCATCCCTTCTGCTGTGATCATTTTGCTGAAGGACCCCATTAAGGTAATCCCCTTCCTTCTTTGCATTTTGATCGTTCAACAAATCGACGGAAACATTATCGCGCCAAAAATACTCGGTGAAAACACAGGAGTCAGTTCCCTTTGCGTGATGATTTCGATCACCGTTATGGGAGCGATTTGGGGACTTGCAGGAATGGTCATCGGAGTTCCGCTTTTTGCCACTGTCCTTGATTTGGGGAGCGGATTGATGGATGCCAAATTGAAGAAGAAAGGGCTTCCCACCGACACGGAAAACTATTACGGTGCTCAAACCAAAGAAAAAATTCCGATTCAAAGGAAGAAAAAAATCAATCCCAAAAACGAAAAGAAAGAAAAACTGTATGCACGACACACTTCCTATGCCGCCACAGAAAAGGATTGCATGAGAGCTTATACACTGGCTCGCAAGTACAAATTGCTCTCCGCGCCCGATGAAAAAAATCTGGAAAAATTCCACGAAGAATACAAAGCAACCGCACAATCTACCAAGTAACCCGGAGGTCTGAAAAATGAACAACGAAGTACTGAACAAAAAAGGCGGAATTTCCGTAGAAACCGCACATATTTTCCCCGTCATTAAAAAATGGCTCTACTCTGAGAAGGATATTTTCTTAAGAGAAATCGTTTCCAACGCATGCGATGCTGTCACGAAGCTGAAGCGACTTTCCTCTCTCGGACAATATGACAGCAAAGAAGAATCTTATCGTGTAGAGGTTCTTCTTGACAAAACGGCAAAAACACTCACTGTCTCCGATAACGGCATCGGTATGACTGCCGAGGAGTTGGATCGCTATATCTGTCAAATTGCACTTTCCGGTGCATTGGAATTCGTTGAGAAATACGAAGGAGACAACAAAAACAACGGAATTATAGGCCATTTCGGTCTTGGCTTCTACTCCTCATTCATGGTTAGCGACACCGTTGAGCTGATTACAAAATCCTATACGGGAAGCGAAGCGTTGCATTGGGTGTGCAATGCAGAAGGCGAATATGAAACCTCCCTTGGAGAAAGAGAACAGCACGGTACAACCGTAATTATGCATATTTCCGACGATGAAATCGCTTATCTTGAAAAGTATAAGGTTCGCGAGATTCTTGACAAATACTGCGCCTTCATGCCCGTCGAAATTTATTTCACGGATGAATCCGATGAAGATGAGGCAAAAAATGAAAAAGAGCCCCCGTCCCCGATCAATGACACCACACCACTTTGGTTGAAAAACCCTTCCGAATGCACAGAAGAGGAATATCGAGAGTTTTATAAAAAGGTTTTCCATGACTACAAAGAGCCTCTGTTCTGGATTCACGTCAATGCGGATTACCCGTTGAATTTCCGCGGAATTCTTTACTTCCCCAAAATTACCAACGAATATGAATCCATCGAAGGACAGGTAAAGCTCTATTACAACCAGGTTTTTGTCGCAGACAATATCAAGGAAGTTATTCCCGAATATCTCTTGATGCTCAAGGGTGTCCTGGATTGCCCCGAGCTTCCTCTCAACGTTTCCCGCAGCTACCTTCAGAACAACACTTACGTTTCCAAGGTTTCCGCTCACATTGTCAAAAAGGTAGCAGATAAATTGAACAGCATGTGCAACGTTTCCCGAGAGGACTACGAAAAGGTTTGGAATGATATTCGCACCTTTGTGGAATATGCCTGCATGAGAGATCGCAAATTCTACGACAGAGTAAAGGATTCTATGCTTTTGGAGCTGACTGACGGTCGTTTCCGTACACTTCCCGATTACCTTGCCGATGCCAAGGAAACACATGAAAACACGGTATACTATGCCTCCGATAAGGCAGCACAGGCGCAGTATGTCTCACTGTTTGAGTCTCAAGGGATTCAGGTCGCACTCTATGAAAAGCAGTTGGATACTCAATTTCTTTCCATCATGGAATCTTATACTCCCGAAATCAAGTATCTCCGTATCGACTCCGACGTTGCAAGCGTTTTGAAGGCTTCCGAAACATCGATTGAAAATTCCACGCTTTCCGATCTCTTTGTAAAAGTATCGGGTAACGAAAATCTCAAAGTTGAGTTTTCTGAATTCAAAGATCCCTCCGTCCCGCTCCTTCTTACCATTTCCGAGGAATCCAGACGCATGGATGAAATGATGAAGCTTTATTCCATGGGAGGAATGAATATGGGAGCATATCCTCTGGATGCCAAGCTGACTGTCAATACAATGTCTCCGCTGATTTCCAAGCTGGAATCTATGGATGAGGAGAAGAAGCAGAAAACAGCTGCATATTTGTATCAGCTTTCTCTTCTTTCTCAGCGCAAGCTGAGTGCTGATGAGCTTCAGAAATTCCTTTCCGACAGCTATTCCGTTTTGGAACTTCTGTAATGAAAGAATTCGAGGTTTATTCACCGGAAGATATTATCGCATCCAATTTAAGCGAAACCGCCAAAAGATTTTGCTTTTTAACAGAACAGGAAATCTCGCACCTGTACGATCTTTCCCATGAGATCGTGCAGGACGGAGACGTACAGGAAATTCTAATTTCGCTCCAGGAGCAAAAGCTTCCTCCGGCGACTGTTCCCGACGATGTCCTTACGGAGAACAGTGATATCGTTTTACGCACACAAAGATTTCTTGGGTTGCAAAGAACACTCCTTTTTTGCCGTGCGCTTTGCGATCTTTTGCAGCGTGACAACAAACTTTCATTGGATGTGTTTTTTTCGGATACCGCACCTTCCTCCATCTCTTCCCCACCACGCATTGCATATCAAAAAAGCAGTTATGCGGATTCCGCGTATTTGCAGCTTTCTTCCCGTCTTGAAAAGACCGTTGCTGCAAAATATACACACAGCTTTATTGCTGCATGCGAAGAGGTATATAACGGACTTTCCGATTACTGTATTCTGCCTCTTGAAAATTCCACAGAAGGGTTGTTACAGAGCTTTGTAAAATTGATCCTTCGGTACGATTTGAAAATTGCGGCAACCTGTGACGTTTACGAAAACGGAGAAAACCGTATTACCAAGTTCGCACTTTTACGCCGTGGACTTTTCCCACTGTTTACTCATTCCGAACACGATATATTTTTCGAGCTTACGCTTCCGCTTTCAGAACCGCTTGACGTATCGGAGCTTCTTACAGCGGCACATTTTTTCGCTCTTTCCGTTTCTAACGTCACCTATATTCCCTTTATGGAAGACAAGCAAACGCGGATGCTGCACGTCACGTTTTCCGCCGAGTCGGGAGAACTTGAGCCGTTCTTGGTTTATCTTTACATGGTGGCTCCCGGATACCATCCCATTGGTCTTTATCCACACATCACATCAAAAAAAGAAAGGACGTAATTGTCATGGAACGTTTTACTTATCAAACAAAGGGTGTATGTTCTCGCAGCATCGACATTACTGTCGATCAAGGCATCGTCATCAACGTGGAATATCACGGAGGATGCTCCGGAAACACCCAGGGAGTTGCGGCATTGGTCAAAGGAATGAAAATTGAAGATGCAATTGAGCGCCTTGGCGGCATCCGTTGCGGATTCAAAAGCACTTCCTGTCCTGATCAGCTGGCAACAGCTTTGAATGAATATCTCAACAAGAACTGACATATTATACTTTTAATAATCATAGGAGGTGCAAATTGATTTACATTCAAAATTATGAAAAATGGTTGCAGTCCAGCGCTCTCTCCAACGAAGAAAAAAAAGAGCTTCTTTCGATCGCCAATGATCCGTCTGAAATTGAACTCCGTTTTTCTACTTCTCTTTCCTTTGGAACTGCCGGTCTTCGCGGAACTATGAAAACCGGATTGAATGCCATGAACCGCCATACCGTAGCGCACGCAACCCAAGGGCTGGCTTCCTTGATTCTGAAGGAAGGCAGAGAAAAGGACGGTGTCGCGATTGCATACGACAGTCGCCTCAATTCAGAGTTGTTCGCAAAAACTGCAGCAAGAGTTCTTGCAGCCAATGGAATTTTGGTCTATTTGTTTGATGCCCTCCGTCCTACTCCCGAGCTTTCCTTTGCCTTACGAGAGCTTGGATGCGTTGCCGGCATCAATATTACAGCCTCTCACAATCCGAAGGAATATAACGGATATAAGGCATATTGGGAGGATGGCGCACAGCTTCCTCCTGAGCATGCAGATACAGTTTCCGAAGCAATCAACGCACTTGATATTTTCGAGGACGTCAAGCTCTGCGATTACGATCGGGCAATCGAATCCGGTCTGATCCGTATCATCGGTGCAGAAATGGATGAAAAATATATTGAGAACGTCAAGAAACAGGCGGTGAATCCGGATGCAGTCAGCCGTGTTGCGGATGAATTGAAGATCGTTTATACCCCTCTTCACGGCACGGGACACAAGCTGGTTCCTCGAATCATGAGGGAAATTGGTCTTAAACATCTTTACACAGTTGATGAGCAGATGGTGATCGACGGAAATTTCCCTACGGTAAAGAAACCCAACCCTGAATATTCGGATGTGTTCCAACTCGGCATTCAACTGGCTGACCGTGTAGGCTCTGACTTGATTGTTGCAACCGATCCCGATGCCGATCGTGTCGGTGTCATGACGAGAACCCCCGACGGCTCTTTTGTCACGATCACCGGAAATCAGATGGGTGCTCTTTTGGTCGATTATATCATCACTGCGTACAAGGAAACCGATACGATGCCCAAGAATCCTTACGTGGTAAAAAGCATTGTTACCAGTGAGCTCTCTGCCAAGATCTGCAAGGAGAACGGTGTCAAGATGCACAACGTTCTCACAGGCTTTAAGTTCATTGGTGAAGTCATCAAAAATTATGAAAAAACGGGAGACGGCTCTTTTTTGTTCGGATTTGAAGAAAGCTACGGATATCTTAAGGGAACGTATGCCCGTGACAAGGATGCAGTCGTGGCTTCCATGCTGATTTGCGAAATGACCGCATATTATAAGGCAAAGAATATGACACTTTCCGATGCGCTTTACGCACTTTGGAAAAAATACGGATTTTGCTTTGAAACCAACGTCGAGATCTATATGGAGGGGCTGGACGGTCCTGCGAGAATGGATGCTTTGATGAGTAAGCTTCGGAATGATCCGCCAACAGAATTCGGAGGGATTGCCGTTGCACTCATCGGAGACTATAAAACGGGAGTCATCACCGAAAACGGCGCAACTTATCCGACAGGTCTGCCCTCCTCTAACGTGTTGTACTACCGTCTTGTAAACGGAGATGTCATTGTCGCGCGTCCTTCCGGAACGGAACCAAAAATCAAATTCTATTACATGCTGGAAGCAACAGACCGCACAGAGGCGGAAGCAAAGCTTTCAAAGTATGCAGAAACCCTGAACAGCATCGCATAAATAACCAAAGCAAGGAGGGATTCTATTGTCTGATATTGAAAAAAATTATTTTGACTCCTTATTGGAGCTTTTGGATCAGAGAAAATATACCGCTTTCATGCACGAGATCGATGATATCAACCCGATTGATGCTGCGGAATTCTTCGAATCCCTCCCGATAGAACGGCTTCCAATTGTCTTCAGATTGTTGAAAAAGGATACCGCCTCCGACATTTTTGCAGAATTGGATTCAGACCTCCAGGAAGCGATCATCAAAGCAATGTCCGACCGAGAAATCTCATCGATGCTCGAAGAGCTTTATACGGATGACGTGATTGATATGCTTGAGGAAATGCCTGCGGGCGTGGTCAGGCGCATCATGAAGAGTGCCAGACCGGAAACCCGTGAAGAGCTCAACCGTTTTTTGGCATATCCCGAAAAAAGCGCGGGCAGTGTCATGACAAGCGAATTTATCGATCTTCGCAAAAACATGACCTGTGATGAGGCAGTCAAAAGAATCCGAAGAATCGGTCTTGATAAGGAAACCGTTTACGTAGCATACGTGACCGATGAAGCACGTGTACTTGAGGGTGTCGTTCAGTTGAAGCAGCTTCTGTTTGCTGAACCCGAATATATCATAGGCGACATCATGGAAACCAACATTCCTTACGCTTTTACCCACGACGACCGAGAAAGCGTCGCCAATATGATCTCGCACTACGATATCATTGCGTTGCCAATCGTCGATAAGGAAAAACGGCTGGTCGGCATTGTAACCGTCGATGATGCGTTGGACGTCCTTGAAACGGAAGTGACCGAAGACATTGAAAAAATGGCTGCAATTCTTCCTTCGGACAAGCCATACTTAAAAACGGGAGTGTTTGAAACATGGAAAAAAAGAATTCCGTGGCTACTCCTTTTGATGGTCTCTGCGACCTTTACAAGTGCAATCATCCAAGGCTATGAGGTCGCCATCGGGACTTATGCGATTCTGACTGCGTTTTTTCCCATGCTGATGGATACCGGGGGAAACGCAGGAGGACAAACCTCTGTAACCATCATCCGCGGACTCTCTTTGGGAGAAATTGAACCGCGAGACGTCTTCAAGGTACTTGGTAAAGAAATTTGCGTCGGAGCATTTTGCGGAATCACACTTGCCGCCGCAACCTTTGTCAAGGTGATGATATTTGACTTCAGGCTTCAGCCCTCTACCGTTCAGGAAAACGGATTGATTCAAAACAATCTTTTAATCGCCGCAATCATATCTGCCACAGTTTTCTTTGCAATTTTAATTGCAAAGGCTGTTGGAACACTCCTTCCCTTGGGAGCTAAAAAAATAGGGCTTGATCCCGCTGTCATGGCAAGTCCTTTCATCACAACCATTGTAGATACGATCACGCTCATTGTTTATTTTTCAATCGCATCTGCCTTTCTTCCGCTTTAAAAGGGGGAATTTGCGGTGCGAAGCCCCAAAGCAAAAGCTACAGGGGCTGCCACATTTGACGAGACCGAAAAAGCCCGTGGAGAAAAGAAAAAAGTCCCGTTTTCCGGTAAAATCAGAAAATGAGACAGGAATCGGTTGAATTTCTTCGAAATTCTCCAATGTGTTTATACGGACTTTTTCTACCGCCGACTTCGGGGCTCGACGTACCTTTGTACGCCTGTCGCCCCGAATTCGACGCTTCTCGCCTAAATCTGCCGAGCCCCTATGGGGGTGTCTCAAAATTTCAATTTGAGACACCCCCACTTTGTATCATTGATCAAATTGAACATCTGCCCAAATAGGATAATGATCGGAGAAGGTCAATTTCGGCATCTGTGCATCGATGCAACCAATGTTCGGCGTTAAGAAAATATGATCGATCGCACTTTCTGTTTCATAAAAGCTCGGAAAAAGATTGGGATTGACAGTCTTTAGATTTTTGAACACGGAAAATTCGGAAAGATCTGCCGTATTAAAATCCCCCGTCAATACAAATTCATGGAAGTTTCCTGTGAGAGTCGAAATCTCCGATAGCTGGATGGAACGGACATCACGGTCCTCGTATGAGACGTGTGTGTTAAAGAATGGAAGCTTTTTTTCGCCGATATCGATGACGGCGCAGCCGATCGCGCGCGGCTCAAGATCCGCAGAATACAAGGATTTTGTATCTGTACTGATGATCGGATAACGACTGACAATGGCAGTTCCGTAACCGCCCCCACTCAAATCAAGTGCCTTTGAAAAGGTGTAGTATGGATATCCTCCTGCCTCGGCAATCATCCTAAGCGTATCCAACCCGTCCATTCTTTCCGTACCGACGTCGACTTCTTGCAAGCCTGCGATCTCAATCCCAAGATCAGACAAAGCACGTCCGATCACTCCGACATCCTCTTTCACGTATTCGGCATGAAAAATGTTGTACGTTCCAATGCGAATGATCTTTTTCATCTTTCTCTCCCCCTTCGCGGTTGATGCTCAGTATTATAGCACAAGGGAGAAATTTTGTCAATAAGAACACTCAATTTATCATCCTCTGACACTTCGCTTTTGTGTCAGAACTTCGCGGTAAAGGGATGCTACCTCATCGGCCATGCGCTTCGCAGTGTAACGTGCTTCATATCTTTCAAAAGCTTTTCTTTTCATTGTATTCTCAAGCTCTTTGTTTTCTGCAATTTTGCAAATATATCCCGCCAGTGCTTCGGAATCATTGGGAGGAAATAAAAAGCCTGCGCCCTCTTCTCCTACCATAGAAGGGTTTCCGCCATAACTGCTTGCGATCATGGGAATCCCCGCACTCATCCCCTCAGACAGTGCCAAACAGGAGGTTTCCGTCCCAACGGAGCAATTCACATTGACGTTCATCAATCTGTAATACGGAGCAGGATCATTGACAAATCCGACAAAATGAACCCGATCTCCAAGGTGAAGCCATTGGGAAAGAGATTCGAGGGATGCTCGTCGAGTACCTTCTCCGATCAACAAAAAGTGTATCCGTTTATCTTTACAACGATCCAAAACAAGCCTTGCAGCCTGTAAAAAGGTTTCATGTCCCTTACATTCTTCAAGACGTGCACAAATTCCCACCACAAAGTCGGAGGAATGTACTCCAAGAGAGAAACGAAGCTTCTCTAACTCCACCTCATCAACTGTGCGTATCGGTCTTGATCCATTGATAATGACTTTGATTTTTTCGCTTTGAATGCCAAGCCCCTCAAGATTTTTTGCCGCGGCTTCCGCGGTCGCAATCACACGATCCGAGAGGATGCGATTGCATGCCCCACCCAGAGCGCGTATGATCGGGATATGCCATACAGGTGAAAGCGGAAAACAGCAATGTCTTGTATGGATCACAGGAATGCCGCAAAGCTTTCCCGCGATTCTTGCACACGCGGAAGCATTCGCATGCACAATATCGATTTTTAGCAATCGGATAAAAGAAGAAATTTCCATCACCGCGGAAAACGAAAACCTTGAAAGAGATGCACGCACAGGAAGCACACGAACTCCGAGCTTCTTGATTCTCGGAATTAATTGACTGTCTTTTGGCAACACAACCGCACTTTCTACCTCATGACGATCGAAATAAGAAAGCAGATTGAGTAAAAGTATTCCCGCGCCTCCGATATTTTCATCACTGATCACGTGTAAAACCTTCATAACGACTCCTTTTTGATATTTCATCAAAAATATTTGAAATTTCCGTATTAGTATCTTGCATTCGACACAAAATTATGATATAATTTAGGAATCATTGAAGAATTTCTTTGCTCGAAGAAAGGACTATTATGGAAAAAAATTCACGCGGAAGCTTTACAGGAAATCTCGGCTTTGTTCTTGCAACGGCAGGTTCTGCCATTGGACTTGGAAACCTTTGGCGCTTTCCTTATCTCGCCGCAAAAGATGGCGGCGGACTCTTCCTTCTTATCTACATCGCACTCGTTTTCACCTTTGGATTCACTTTGATGACTGCCGAAATCGCCATCGGAAGAAAAACAGGAATCGGTCCACTTCAAGCATACGGAAAAATGCATAAGCGCTTCGGCTTTCTCGGTTGGATCGCAACAGCTGTTCCGATCATCATTTTCCCTTACTATTGTGTGATCGGCGGTTGGATCGTTCAATATGCTTTCACTTATGTCAGCGGTGGAGCGACAGGTCTTTATCAAACGGGCGCAGATGCTTTCTTCGGAAGCTTTATCACAAGCTATATATCCCCCATAGTGTGCTTCGTTATCTTCATTACTTTGAGCGCCGTGGTCGTGCTCCTCGGTGTTGAAAAAGGCATCGAAAAAGCTTCCAAAATTCTGATGCCCCTCCTGCTTATTATCATCATTGGAATTACCGTCTTCTCTCTTACGCTTTCCCACACAGATGAGAGTGGAACAACCAGAACCGCTTGGGACGGCCTTTTGATCTATCTCATTCCCAACTTTGAAGGATTGACCTTCTCAAAATTTCTCTCAATCTTGCTTGACGCTGTGGGACAGCTCTTCTATTCGCTCAGTGTTGCGATGGGAATTATGATTGCCTACGGTTCCTATGCAAAGAAGGACGGAAACCTCCTGTCCTCCATCAACCAAATTGAGCTGTTCGATACCGGTATTACTTTCCTCACAAGTATAATCATCATTCCCACGGTATTTGTTTTCCAAGGAACCGAGGGACTTACAAAATCCGGTCCCAGTCTTATGTTTGTTTCCCTGCCTCAGGTGTTTGAGCAAATGGGAATCTGGGGACACATCATCGGAGCACTCTTCTTCGTGCTTGTATTCTTTGCGGCAATCACCTCCTCAATCTCTCTTATGGAAGCTGTGACTTCAAGTATCATTGACCGCTTCAAGGTGCGACGCGTAACTGCCACTCTGATCTGCTACGTTGTTTCTTTGCTCATCGGACTGATCGTTTGTCTCGGTTACAACCTTTTCTATTTTGAATTGACTCTTCCCAACGGTGCTACTGCACAGATCCTTGATATTCTGGACTATATCACAAACAACCTCATGCTCCCGATCGTCGCACTCCTTACCTGCGTGCTCATCGGTTGGGTTTGTAAGCCACAGAGTGTTCTGGATGAGGTTCAGATCGGATGTGATAAGAAGATTCGCCGTGCGGGAATGTTCAAGGTGATGATCAAATATATCGCCCCCGTTCTTTTAGTTGTTCTTCTTCTCCAAGCATTCAACGTATTTTCATTCTTGCAATAAATAACAAAAAAAGATGCCGTCCATTAGAGCGTCACTCTAAAGGACAGTTTTCAAAAAATACGGTATATCTCGAAAGAGGTATACCGTATTTTTCATTTGTGTCCACAAATGCAGTGCTTGTCAAGAAAATTGACGGACTACAAGCCCGTGTTAAAATAGAGGTAAACCCTCGCATCCGACTCGCCGTTTTCACCTTCCGAGGTAGCACTCAAAATTGCTTTAACAAAACAAAAAAGACCCGTACTTATTATCACAAATAGACGAAATTGTCAATATGTTTTGTAAGAATATTCTTTAGAAAAAGCGGTAGGCAGAAAAATCTGCTCACCGCTTAGAGTTATAAGGAGGCTGCACTTACAGTCTCGATGTTTGTTAGATTTTCTTCTTTTTGTCGATGATAAAGTAGAATAGTGCAATCGTACCGCATCCGCAGAATGCCAAACCCGAAATCACACATACGATGATGATAAAGGTCCGGGTATCTGCATTTGCTTTTGCAAGCTCTGCATCTTTTGCTTCAAGAGCTGCCTTATTGTCTGCATCTGCTTTTTCCAGTGCTTGCTTTACGCTGTCAAGTTTACTTGCAAGAGTATCGATTGCCGCTTGGAGCGTAGCCTGTGCCGAGGTGATCTTGCCTTCAAGCTCAGCCTTGTTTGCCGCATCGGTTGCTTCGAGAGTTGCCTGAGCAGAAGTAAGAGCATCGTTCAATGCGGTAATTCTGTCGCTCAGTGCGGTGTCACCGCTTGCGATTGCCTCGTTAAGAGCATTTTGTGCATCTTCGAGATTCTTTTGAACTGCTTTGATTGCCGCATCAAGTGTAGCATCTGCGGTTTCGAACTTGGAAACAAGCTCTGCCTTATTATCGGTGTCAGCCTTTTCAAGTGCCGCCTTTGCATTTGCAAGTGCAGTATTGAGTGCATCGATCTCTGCGGAGAGGTCGTTATCACCGTCCGCGATGGCTTGGTTCAAGTCTGCGATCGCCTGATCCAACTTTGCTTTGGTACTGTCGAGGTCGGACTGTACGCTGTCGATCGCCGCTTGGAGTGTAGCCTGTGCACTTGTGATCTTGCCTTCAAGCTCGGTCTTGTTTGTCGCATCGGTTGCTTCAAGAGTTGCCTGAGCAGAAGTAAGAGCATCGTTCAATGCGGTGATTCTATCGCTCAGCTCACTGTCGCCGCTTGCAATTGCCTCGTTAAGAGCATTTTGTGCAT
>JAZSMX010000094.1:0-5569 GCA_045536125.1 Eubacteriales bacterium
CATTGCCGTAAAAAACGCATGGGAAGAGCTTAAGGAGGTTGCTGACGAGGTTGCAGACTGCACCAACGACGAGCACATTGCAAAATATCTTTTGGAGCGTTATTCAAATTGACGCTTTGAAACGACACCTCACCAAGCTGCATTTTAAAAAATATTTCCCACACTTTTAAAAAACGCAAAAAAACAAAAAATATTTTTAAAAAGCTCTTGACAAAATTGACCTGTTGTGGTATCATATACAGGTCGGCACGGAGAGATGGCTGAGCTGGTCTAAGGCGCACGACTGGAAATCGTGTTTAGGCTAATACCCTAACGAGGGTTCGAATCCCTCTCTCTCCGCCACATAAAAAAAGCACCCAGTAGGGTGCTTTTTTTATGTGGCGGAGAGAGAGCCTCGGTTCAAACACTGTTTGCGCAGCAAACGAGGGTTCGTATTCGCCGCCTGTAGGTGGCAAGCTCGCTTGCCAATCATAGGGCGCGCGAATCCTCGCCGTCAGGCGAGTACCCCTCTCTTTTCAATGCTTCCAAGCACCCAACAGGGTGCTTTTTCCTCTTGTCGTCTTTCGTCGATCGAAATCTCTCAAAAGAGTGACTTTTTTAAAAAACAGACTATACAAAAACGTTTTTTCATGTTATAATAAATATAAATATCTATCATTATGCCGTATAGTGCCGATTGCGAAAGGAAGAACGCATTTATGGAAAACAAAAAGAAAAGCAGTACATATAAGCATCCCACAAACAACCGACGTGACCACATCTCCAAGGGAGAGCACCGTCCCCTTCCCTCAAATCCCCCTCGGGAAACCGAAGGGTGGGAGCAGGACGGAATCCACGGAACGTATGAAAACGGTGCGGTCATTGGAAGAAATGCCGTGCGCGAGCTTCTCAAAAGCGACCGTGACGTAGACAAGCTTCTCGTTCAGAAGGGAGAGCGCACGGGATCTATCACCGTTCTTGTTGCACAAGCAATCGAGAAAGGCATCCCTGTCATCGAAACTGAAAAGCAAAAGCTGGATGCGATCGCGGGATTTGCTCCTCATCAAGGCATCATCGCATATGCCGCCGAAAAGGAATACTGTACGGTAGAGGACATTCTGGAAATCGCCAAGGAACGCGGAGAAGCCCCCTTGGTCGTTGTTTGTGACGGCATTACCGATCCTTACAATCTCGGTGCGATCATCCGCTGCGCCGAATGCTGCGGAGCGCACGGCATCATCATTCCCAAGCGTCGCGCCGTCGGGCTCAATCCTCTTGTTACCAAGGCATCGGCAGGAGCAATCGAACACATTGCCGTGGCAAAGGTTTCCAATATTGCTTCCACAGTAGAGCAATTGAAGAAGCACGGGATCTGGACTTACGCTGCGGAGGCGGGTGGCGAAAGCCTCTACACCACCGACCTTTCGGGTCCTTGCGCCCTGGTGCTTGGAAGTGAAGGAAACGGTGTTTCCGAGTTGGTAAAGAAAACGTGTGACGCAGTGGTCTCCATTCCCATGTACGGACAGGTGAATTCCTTCAACGTATCCACTGCAGCGGCAATCCTTCTTTATGAGGCGGCGCGCCGTCATCATATGAACTGATTTTCCCCACTCCATCATGATTTTTTTGGAAAGGAGTAAGCTATGAAAGAAACCAAAGGCCCGGAACGGGAGTTTGAATTGAATCGCATTTTCCCGGAAACCCAAAAGGATACCGCCACGGATGATATCGACGACTCCCCTCTTTCTGTCTTTGACAGCAAGAAAAAAACCGCAGTCAAGAAAAAAACGGACGATGGCGTTCCGCGCTTTCCCGATTGGCGGCATACATCGATCTTTGAAGAAGAACTTGACGAGCGTCTTGACTTCGTCGCTCCAATCGTACCCGAGGAAGCCACAGAGGAAATTCCTTTGGATGCACCACCGGACGTTCCCTTGAAAGAAACCGTTCGCAAGCGCAGCGTCTTTGATAGATTCCGTCAGAAAAAAGAAGCGGAAACAGCTCAAAAAATTGACGAAATCGAACGCATCCGTAAAAAATCGGGATTTTCCGACGAGGATATCGCCTTGATCTTTGAGCTCGGCTACGAGGACGATCTGGGGCGAATCGTTGGATATGACAGTCTTAAAAAGCTCAAGCAGGATCATAAAAAGCGCTACCATCACCCCGGATATAAGCACTACAGAACCTCCTTTGGGTATACCGGAAAAGAAACGATTAACATAGAGTCTCTCCCTGCAATTCTTGCCAAATACATCAAGGATCGAAAATTCCTGATTCTGAGGACGGTGATGACAGCCGTCGCCGCTTTCATTCTCCTTTTTTTGGATTATCCTGCACTCCTTGGAGATGCTGCCACAACATGTCTTGAAGTGCTTCCCTTTCTCTTCCCGATTCTCTCCTTTGTCATTCTGTTCGCAGTCTCCGCTCTCTCTTACAGACAACTGAATGCGGGACTGAGAAGCTTTTTAAAAGCTGCACCGACACCTTACTCCGTTCCTGCCACAACGCTTGTGCTGGTTCTTTTGTACGACGTTGTAACACTTCCGATTTGGCAAACGGTGCTTCACGTCAACATGCTGACTGCCTCTCTTCTTCTGGTATTGGCATTTTGCGACGTGCTCCGCTTAGTTCAGGAAATGCACGCACTCCGTATCCTTGCAACCGACGAAGAAAAAATCGTTCTTGAACCTGCGCATCCGAGAAAAAAGAAGCTGCTGCGCGGCGACCGTATGATCAAAATCATCAACGATGACGAGGGAAAGAACTTTTACCGCGTTCAACGCGCCAAGCAGATTACAAGCTTTTTCAGACGGTTCAATACCACGGAAACGGCACACTTACCGTTTCAGTATCTGATCGGTCTTTCCATCGGCTTCTCCGCACTTGTTGCCTTCATCGGTGCAATTGCTTATCCTTCTGTTTCTTACGGATTTTCTTCCTTTGTCACAACGCTCTTTATTTCCGCCCCCGCAACCGCAATGTTCAGCTTTTTCTATCCCCTTTATCGGGCAAACAAGGTTCTTTCAAGCTGCAATTGCGTGCTTTTGGGAAATGAATCGGTCAATGAGTATTCCGAACCGAAAACGGTGGTATTTGACGATACCGATCTTTACAATGCGGAAAAGCGCGCGGAAATCGCGATTGAAAACAGCGATCTTCTCCGCGCCGATCTCAAGCTGGCAGGCGCCCTTTTCCGCGCCCTCGGAGGAACGCTTTCAGGGCTTGGAAAAACCATCGGAGTGGTCGGAGAAGATCCGCAGATCACCTTTGTCCGCATCTCGGACAAGGGAGTGGAGGCACTCGCAGATGACTCTATCCGAATCGTCGCCGGAAGCTCGGAATACCTCAAGAAAAGTAACATCCACATTCCTAAGGAATCCTCGGACAGAACGCACCGCCGTGCCAAAAACACGGCATTGATCCACATTGCGATCGACGGTGTTCTGAAATTCACCTATGAAATGGAATATACGGAAAAGCTCTCCTTCCTTTCCTTTGCGGAGGATCTTGCGACGATCAACACCGCAGTAGCGATTGAATCCTACGATCCCGCTTTGAATGAAGGCTTTATGCAAGCGACACGAGCCTCTGCCCCCACCGTGATCCGTGTGATCAAGCCCGGGCGTTATGAGGGAGATCCGTTGCTGACAGAATCCGACACGGGCGCTGTCGCGATCGGAGATAAGCATTGTATCCTTTATCCCTTGCACGCAGCACACTGCGTCAGAGAATCCAAGAGATTCGGAATGCGTCTGCAGTGGTTCTCTTTTGGTTTCGGAGTTCTTCTGTCCGCGATTTTCGCACTTTTCCCGGAGATCAACATTCTCACGCCGCTCTCTATGACGCTCTATCACGGTGCGTTTATCTTGATCTCCTATCTTGTCACCCACCTCAATATCAATCGGCATACGCTTCGTATCAGCCGTTTCTTCTAAATTCCCAAAGAAAGGTGTTTTTACATCATGACCTCAGCTTCCAAAAAAGCCCCCAACAGCACCATTCTGAAATCCGTATCAAAGCCCGGAAGGTATGCGGGCGGAGAATTCGGTCAGATCATCAAGGATGCTTCCGTGGTCAAGGCGCGTTTTGCCTTCTGCTTTCCCGACACCTATGAAATAGGAATGTCCAATCTCGGAATGCGCTTGCTCTATGCTTCTCTCAACGAGCATCCCGATATCTGGTGCGAGCGCGCATACGATCCTTGGACAGATATGCAGGAGGAGATGAAAAAGCACGATCTTCCGCTAACTGCCCTTGAAAGCGGGGACCCCTTGGATGTTTTTGATTTCGTCGGCTTCACGCTTCAATATGAAATGAGCTATACGAACGTTCTGAATATGCTTGATCTTGCACACATCCCGCTCCGTTCCGAAAACAGAGGCGAAGACGATCCTCTTATCATCGGCGGAGGTCCTTGTGCATACAATCCCGAGCCCATCGCCCCATTCTTCGACCTGTTTAACATCGGTGAGGGAGAGGATATGCTCCCCTCCATTGTCCGCCTCTACATCAAAATGAAGGACGAGGGCAGATACACAAGAAAAGACTTCCTTCTGGAGGCAGCAAAAACCATCCCCGGGGTGTACGTGCCTTCTCTTTATTCCGTTTCTTATCATGAGGACGGAACAATCGACTCTTACACACCAAAAGCCGAGGGGGTTCCCGCGCGTGTTACAAAGCAGATCATCAAGGATCTGGACGCTGTCAAATTCCCCGACAAGGTGGTAATGCCTTATATTGAGACCGTACACGACCGCATTATGCTGGAGGTCTACCGTGGATGTATTCGCGGATGCCGCTTCTGCCAAGCGGGTATGATCTATCGCCCTGTCAGAGAAAAAACGCCCGATGTTCTCTCGGAGCAAGCTAAAAAGCTATATTGCTCAACGGGCTATGAGGAAATTTCACTTTCTTCCCTTTCCATCAGTGATTATACAGCCCTTGAACCTCTTTGCGACAAGCTGCTTTCCTGGACGGATGACAGCATGGTCAGTCTGACGCTGCCTTCCTTGCGAGCCGATAGCTTCAGCAAGGATCTGATGCGTCGCATCGAATCGGTGCGCTCCTCCTCTCTGACCTTTGCTCCCGAAGCGGGAACGCAACGGCTTCGTAACGTGATCAATAAAAACGTCACGGAGGATGACGTAATGCATGCGGTCAACGTAGCGTTCGATGCCAAGAAAAATACGGTCAAGCTCTATTTCATGAACGGACTTCCCACCGAGACACTTGAGGACATTGAGGGCATTGCGGCACTTGCAGAGCGCGTTGTGGACGCCTACTATCAAAATCCGAATCGCAATCGCTCGCGCCCCGTCCAGGTTACCATCAGTGTTGCTTGCTTTATCCCCAAGCCATTTACCCCCTTCCAGTGGGAAGCGCAGGACTCCATGGAAATGCTGGCGGAAAAGCAAGAATACCTGAAAACCAAGATCAAGAGCAAGCACGTGCGTTATCAGCACCACGATGCACGCGTTTCCCGTATCGAAGCAGTTCTGGCACGCGGTGACCGCCGTCTTGCAGATGCCTTGGAGCTCGCATGTCACGAGGGCTTCTATTTCGACTCATGGGATGAATATTTTGATTA
>JAZSMX010000036.1:0-4223 GCA_045536125.1 Eubacteriales bacterium
TAGGTCCGCCTGCAGGATGGCAGCCGCATACAAGCGTTGAGAATAGCTGCGAGATCATCCGCACGGTGCTGTCCGCACCCGAGACCTATGCCGTTTGCCTCAAGGAGGATGGATGTCCGATCGGAAGCATTGGTTTTCACCGCAAGGATCTTGCCGAGGCGGACGATGAATACGAGCTTGGTTATTGGATCGGAAAGCCGTTCTGGGGGCAGGGGTTGATTCCCGAAGCCTCACGTGAGATGTTGCGTTACGCATTTGAGGAGCTCGGTATGAACCGTATCTGGTGCGGTTATTATGATGGCAACGTCAAAAGCCGCCGCGTTCAGGAAAAGCTCGGGTTTGTCTATCATCACACCACCGAAGGGATCAAGGTGACGCTTATGAACGAGATCCGCACGGGGCATGCGATGCTGATGACGAAGGAAATGTGGGAGAAACAAAACAAAAGCACTTGAAAAGAGCAGTGAAGGACTGCTTCTTGTTTGGTGTTGCGGACGGTGCGGATATCGACTGTGCGGGAAGCGGTACGTATCCTCTTGCGGTGACCGAGAAGCGAATCGGTGTCCTCATTTTGATTTTCCTTCCGGGGCTGAGTCACTGACGAAGCCCCCGCGCGCAAAAGCCGACGGTAGGCTTTTGCGTGCCGCGGAATTTGCGGTTTTCGCTTGAAAAATCTCAAAATATCATCAATCAACGGGCGAAAATTGCGGCGCGAAGCCGCAAAGCAAAAACGACGGGGGTGAGTAACAAATGCGTTTTCGCATTTGACTCACCCCCGTGCTCACGGATTTATTGCATGATGGCAAATTCTGCCTTCTTCTTGGGATCGGTGAATTCTGTAAATATTCTTCCCAAGGAGGCAAAGCACATCTGTTGGTCGTACCAACGCTCGATTTCAATCTCATGCTTTCCGAAGGAGATTCTGAGTTCATTGTAAGCATCCAGTGCCGCCTGTTCCTCGCCGTTCGCCTTTTTTATGAGGGCTGCGGCAATGCCCTTACAGTATTTGAGGTATTTATCAAGGATTCTGTAAGAGACGGTTTGCGCGCGGTAGGGCATATTCTTGTGCGATTGCACGAAGGGAGCGAATTCATCGACAATGCTTGCTATTTTTTCGAGTTTTTTTGCAAGCTCGGGGCGGTAGAAGTCTCCAAGGGAAGGATATTTTTGTACGAAATAGCTATAAGGAAGTGTCTCCTCAAGCGCTTCAAAGAAGGCGATGACCTCTTTGTAATCCTCTCCGTAGGCATGCTTGAAGTAATCCTCCTTCAAGACTTCAAGATCCGATGAAGTGTCGTAAAGGGTATTGGCATAAACGTTGAAGGAATATCCGTTGGGGAAATAGCTTCTTTGAGAACCGTCCTCTATCACACCGTTGCATCCGTTGGATTTGTAGCCGATCACATCGTCATGGACCAGCTTAACCGCCTCAAAAAGACCAAGATCGCGGTACTGAGGCCACCAATAGTGATATTCGTATACCATGGATTGGAGCTTGCAGGTGTTCTGCCATTTTTGGGCATGTGAGATATATTCATCAACCTTGGAGGGAAGTGTGAGGTTGTTGCGTACGTATTCCGTAAGCTGAATTTTTGAGGTGTCGAGATTGGGAGTTACGGGGATCGAATAATCACGGGAGATCGCCGCGACGAGAAGAGAGAAGCGGTCGGGATTTTTCAAAACCGTCTTTTGCGGTGCCCAGGTAGAGTCGACGTAACAGATCATTACGATCTTGGTATCAATCTTCTTTCGTGTCAGCTCCTCGTCGACCTCGTTCATGAGTGTGACGTACCAATCGGACGGGATCATTTTTTGGCAAGCCTCACACTCGCAATGATTGTTATGGGAATCGGCAAGCCAAACGTGCAGGTAGTCGACGTTCGTTGCTTTTTCCGCATAGCTCACAATGCTGTCGCGCACAATTTCTCTTGCCTTCGCATTGGACATACAGAAGTTTGTCGCACTCGCAATGTCCATAAACAGCTCCCGCTTCCCATCGATCATTGCGACGTATTGGCGCGACTCTTCGGGAATCTTGACCTTTCCCTTGGCAGAAAATCCACCCGCGGAGCTGATGCCGAAGGGATCTACGGTCCAACCGTGTCCCATATCGTGAAATTGAAGTCCGCGCTTTGAAATTTCCGCTTCGCACTGACGCTTCCATTGGAGGATGGTGTCATGAGTGACGGGCTCTGCTTCTCTGTTTTCCTCGTTATACAGATGGTTATTGTAATACCTGTTATAATAAACGGAGGGAATGTCGAATTCAAGCATGAAAATATTCAGCCCGATCTTTGGCGTGAAATCGATTGCCTCCATCATCAGATGCTGCGCTTCCGCTCCCTCGTTACACTGTCCGCGATAACGGCAATCCGCCATCTTATGATAGTAAGTGGGTTCAATCTCCTTCATTGGAATGAACTCACCGTCGATTCCGGGGAAGAGCCAACGGCATCCGTTGATGGTAAGATATCTGTATACTGCCAGCAGAACGCTTCTGGGGTTGCTTCCGGCAATGATGCCTCCCGAAAGATCGGTATCGATATGCAAAATGTCGTCAAGAGATACGTCATCCGCTTCGGAGGTGTCAAGACCAAAATCGGACATGATGCCAAGACGGAAGCCATCCGTAGCAAGGGGGGCATAGACGATCTTGATTTCCCCGCACCGCGGCATCATCATGCGCAGATACTTTTTGAGCTCCTCGGCTGCGAAATCGATAACGTGATCGGATGTGATTTTGTTGATGATATACATGATGCTCTCCTTCTTGGTGGTAACATTCGGTTTCTCTTTGCGCTGTCAACATTGTATCACAAAACAGATTATTATGCAAGATGAGATGTACTGTTCATGCACAAGTATAGCATAATATTTTCAAGAAATCAACTCAAATCACAAGATTTATGCCCTCTTTTCTCTGTATGTTACGTTATTTTATCAAAAAAGCCGGTGCCTTTTTGAGCGTTAAACCTCGCAAAAGGGAAAATAAGGCCAAGAAAGGAATTCACAAGTGTGAAGAATAGCACTTTTTTTGTGGAAGGAGCCACGACGATCAAGCTCCCCGCTCGCTCCTTTGTAACAAACGTTTTCCATACCAATAAGGCAGTGCACTTTCGCACTGCCGACAATGTAAGTCTCTGTCTTACCTGCGAGGGAGAGAAGGGATGGAGATTGCAAGCACACACCCGAGAGGATGCCGATTTTTCGCGACTTGGAGCTGCACAGTCTCTGGCAAAATTCATGGGTGAGGACTACTCCGATACCGCCGAAGAGCTTGCACTGTATTTGCGCAATGTAAATCCGGCAAGCCTTATGTGCTTTCTCGCTACAGTGTAGGACATTGCAAGCTCGCCCTCACGGTAATATTGAACGAATGGATAGAAGCAGCTCGTGTGCATCTTAGCTTGTAAAACGACTTCGCTTTTGCTAAGATCCTCGGTGTTGATTTTCACAATTCCAATATGCTCACGGTCGATCGGCGCATGGAAAAGATACAGTTCCCCGTTGTAAAGGATAAAATCACCTCTCGATTGGCAGTCCTCGATCTCAACAGGTGCCTCCCAATGATCCGCAAGCAAATTGTACGCGGTCAGAAATCCGCATTTGTTATTGTCCTGCTGACGAACAAAATAGTAAACCTTATCGCCAAGCACGTAGGTTGCGTTTTCCCATTTTGAATCATTGATGAAATCGGGCTGTGCAACGTACTCCCAGGTGATCAGATCATGGCTCTTGATGATGCAGGAAAAATCGCCGCTGTAAAGCCCCGAATAACAATAGCGTACACCGTTTTCCATACGGTAAGACTGTTTTTGCATAATTCCAATGTCGGCATACATCTTTTTGCAGGGGATACCGTTTTCGGCAAGTGCTGATCTGATACCGCTTGCCGAAAGATCGTTGACAATGTCGCCCACTTTGAATCTGTTTACTCCTATCTCGCCAAAGCTTTTTCTCCTTACGTCGAATGGACAATAAAAGCGGTAATAGTTTTCTTCCGTGCGTGCCGTCCACATAACGTATAGGGTGTTCTCATCCTTGCGCATAAGGATCGTATCATAGACCATGTCGATCGTTTTATCGCCTACAGTGTCACCTGTTGTTTGTAGATCGAAATACGTTTTATTGTCAATATCGTCGACCGGCGCCCAGACCAATCTTGCGGTTTGATTTTTGGGATCCTCGGACGGCTCCTTGGTATTGGCATAATAGGTCATATA
>JAZSMX010000121.1:0-2466 GCA_045536125.1 Eubacteriales bacterium
GCCTCAGGATGATTTTGCCGACATTGACGGAATGTTCGATTCGGCGATGAAGACCTTCGGAATCGTGGCGATCGGCAGAGCTGCCGTCTGTGAGGAGGATCTTGAGGACATAAAGAGAGTTACAAAAGAGTACATTCCCCAGTTCCTTGAGCGCAAAAAGAGCTTCAAGGTCGAGGGAAAGAGAAGCGACAAGACTTTTCCCCTCAACTCCATGGAGCTTGCGGGAGAGATCGGCGCGGAGATACTCGAGGCAACGGGCGGTAAAATACGCGTTGACGTAAGAAATCCCGAAGTCACCGTAAAGGTGGAAATAAGAGAGCGTGCCGCTTACGTTCACGCGGGACAGTTCAAGGGTGCGGGCGGTATTCCCGTCGGAACGAGCGGCAAGGCTTTGCTTCTTCTTTCAGGCGGAATCGATTCCCCCGTGGCAGGATATATGATGACCAAGCGCGGTATTCAACTGGAGGCGGTTCATTTTGAATCCTTCCCTTACACGAGCGAGCGCGCAAGGGAAAAGGTATTGCAGCTTGCACGGGAGCTTTCTCCCTACGCGGGAACGTTCACGGTGCACATCGTGTCCCTGACGCACATTCAGGAGGAGCTTGTTAAAAACTGCGAGGAGGATTACTTCACGCTGCTTCTCCGCAGATACATGATGGCAATTGCCGACAGAATCGCCAAAAAGACGGGATGCGGTGCATTGATCACGGGAGAAAGTCTTGGGCAGGTGGCATCACAGACCATGCAGGCGATCGGTGTAACGGGACCGAAGACCACGCTTCCCGTATTCCGTCCTTGCATTGGAATGGACAAGGAGGAGATCGTTCAGATTTCGCGTAAGATCGGTACCTTTGATACCTCGATCCAACCGTATGAGGATTGTTGTACGGTCTTTACCCCGAAGCATCCCAAGACCAAGCCTGAGCTTTCTAAGGTAGAGGCAGAAGAAAATCGATTGGATTTTGATGCTCTGGTGGAAGAAGCTCTTGAGAGCGCATACGTGGAATACATTCGTGCGGAAGTGTAAAACACAATCCGTAAGACTTTGATACAGTAAAGGAGAAACTACGATGGCTGAATTGATGAGTGCAAATGACAGAAGAACGCATTATTGCGGTGAGTTGAGAGCAACCGATATCGGAAATGATGTCTGCGTGATGGGATGGGTGCAGAAGCAAAGAGACCTTGGCACCTTGATCTTCATCGATCTGCGTGACCGCACAGGAATCGTGCAGCTTGCTTTTGACACCGAAACCGACAGAGAGATCTTTGACAAGGCATTCGGAATCCGCGCAGAGTACGTGCTGGCGGTTCACGGAACGGTACGTCCCCGCGGGGAAGGAGCGATCAATCCCAACCTTCCTACAGGTCAGGTTGAAATCTTCGTAAAGGAGCTCAAAATCCTCTCTGTGGCTCAGACGCCTCCCTTTGAGGTGTCCGATTCCAAGAAGGTGGGTGAGGATACCGCGCTGAAATACCGTTATCTGGATCTTCGTCGCCCCTCTCTTCAGAGAAATATCCTGATGCGCCATCAGATCGCCAAGGTGGCTCGTGAGTACTATTACGAAAACGGCTTTCTTGAAATCGAAACGCCGATGATGATCAAGTCCACCCCCGAGGGCGCGCGTGATTATCTTGTGCCCAGCCGTGTGCATAAGGGTAGCTTCTATGCGCTTCCGCAGTCTCCCCAGATCTACAAGCAGCTTTTGATGCTCAGCGGATACGATCGCTATATTCAGTTGGCACGTTGCTTCCGCGACGAGGATCTTCGTGCAGACCGTCAGCCCGAGTTTACGCAGATCGACCTTGAAATGTCCTTTGCGACCGAGGCGGACGTTATGGAGATGAACGAGGGCTTTATCAAGCGCGTCTTCAAGGAAGTGCTGGACGTGGATATTCCCACTCCGCTTCCCCGTATGACCTTCCACGAGGCAATGAACCGTTACGGCTCGGACAAGCCCGACACGCGCTTCGGCATGGAGATTCAGGATCTTTCCGACGTGGTAAAGAGCTGCGGATTCGGTGTCTTTACCTCCGCAATCGAAGCGGGAGGAAGCGTGCGCTGCATCGTTGCTAAAAACGCGGCGGGAGTGCTGACGCGTAAGGAGATCGATAAGCTGACCGAGCACGCGCGCGGCATCGGCGCAAAGGGACTTGCCTACATCCGTTGGGCAGACGAAGCTCCCAACTGCTCCTTTGCAAAGTTCCTGACAACCGAGGAGCTTGATGCGATTCTGGCGGCAGGAAATATGGAAAAGGGCGACGTGATGCTGATCGTTGCCGACAAGAACAAGGTGACGCTTCCTACGCTGGGTGCTTTGCGTACGATCCTTGGCAAGAAGCTGGATCTGATTCCCGAGGGCAAGTTCAATTTCCTTTGGGTGGTGGAATTCCCCTTCTTCGAGTGGAACGAGGAGACGGGGGCATGGGATGCAATGCACCATCCCTTTACCATGCCGCTTCCCG
>JAZSMX010000107.1:0-36262 GCA_045536125.1 Eubacteriales bacterium
CGTTTGCATTCCAAAACCTGATCGGTTCGCATCCTTGATGGGTATGCCGTACCTTTGTACGCCTGTCGCCCCGAATTCGACGCTTCTCGCCTAAATCTGCCGAGCCCCTATGGGGGTGTCCCAAATTTTCAATTTGAGACGCAAGGTCTTACTTTGCAAAGGCGGACATGTTGTAATACTTGATGATCTTGATCGCCTTTTCGTTCAATTCAAAGTAAAGCACGTAGCGCTTTTTCGTGTCGGAATCCTCCCAAAGGGCAGCGTAAAGCTCGGGAGCATCCTTTGAGGAAGCAGCGAAAATGCATTCGGTTGCCGAAAAGGCATTGACACGGTTCATGCCTTCCTCATCGCAGAGAATGACGGCGCTGAAATCCTTCAGCTGGATCTCTGCCAGCTTTTTGCGGGTTTTGCTGCCGAGAATTTTTGAAACGGTCAGCTTTCCCGAAAAGAAGGAGCATTCGTATTCGACCTGTGTGTATTTCCAGGTGAAAAAGACGAAGATCCAGATGGTCAAGGGAATAAAGCAGAGGATGGGGAGAATGTTCGTGGACGCACCGCCGATGAGGGCAACAGCCCCCCAGAGCACGTACATTGCAATGAATGCGATCTTTTTCATTTTCAGCTTTGCGGTTTTTGCCTCGGCAACCGCATATTCAAAGGGAATCCCGTTGGCTCCAAAGCCCGAATCGTTGTTCATGAGTGCCTCCGTTAGGTTAGAATACTCCCCCATTTTACCACAAGACGAAAAAAAAGTCAAGGTGTGGCTCTTCGCTTTTTTAAAATTGACTTTTTTGCTTGACTTTTTTTGCGCTTTGCTTTATAATATAAGGGATGAGGGCGCGTCTTGGGGCGAAGCTCTCGCGAATGCAAAAAGACACTCACGGAGGTGTGGATTATGAAGGCTGTAATTACGGTTACGGGAAAGGACACCGTCGGTATCATCGCGGACGTTTCTGCGGTATGCGCGAAGCATCATGCGAACATTCTGGACATCACGCAAAGCGTTCTTTCCGAATATTTCGCAATGATTATGCTGGCGGACATCGATTCCCTGAACATTGAATTTTCGGAGTTCGTCGATGCTCTGGAAACCCTGGGCGGTGGCAAGGGCTTGGTGATCCGTGTGATGCACGAGGACATTTTCAATACGATGCATCATATCTGAGGAGACGGTGAAATGATCAATACACAGGATATTTTAGAAACCATCAATATGATCCGCGAGGAAAATCTCGATATCCGTACCATCACCATGGGAATCTCCCTTTGGGACTGTGTGAGTGAGGATACCGACCGTCTTTGCGAGAAAATATACGATAAGATCACCACGCGTGCCGAGCATCTGGTGCGGACGGGCGCTGAGATCGAAAAGATGTACGGGATTCCGATCGTCAACAAGCGCGTTTCGGTCACACCCGTTTCTCTCATCGGTGGCGCTTCCTCACCCGAAGGCTATCTCAAGATCGCGCACACGCTTCAGCGCGCGGCGGACACCCTGGGGATCAATTTCATCGGCGGCTTTTCTGCGCTGGTACAGAAGGGGATGACCGTGGGAGCGGAGAATATGATCTCCGTGATTCCCGAGGCGCTTTCGGAAACAAGAAACGTTTGCTCCTCCGTCAACGTGGCTTCCACGAAGGCGGGGATTAATATGGATGCCATTGCGCTGATGGGCTCTGCCATCAAGCGCGCGGCGTATCTGACACGCGACGAGAACTCCATTGCTTGCGCGAAGCTGGTGGTGTTTGCCAACGTGCCGGAGGACAACCCCTTTATGGCAGGTGCGTTCTGCGGAATCGGTGAGCCCGAGGCGGCAATCAACGTCGGTGTTTCGGGCCCCGGTGTGGTGGCTTCCGCCATCCGACGCGCGGGCGACTGCGATTTGTCCGAGCTTGCGGACGTGATCAAGAAGACAGCCTTCAAGATCACCCGTGTGGGACAGCTTGTTGCCAACGAGGCGGCAAGAAGACTGAATACCCCCTTTGGAATCGTCGATCTTTCCTTAGCACCGACACCCGCAGTGGGAGATTCCGTGGCATACATCCTTGAGGGAATGGGTTTGGAATCCTGCGGCGCTCACGGAACGACGGCGGCGCTTGCCATGCTGAACGATGCCGTGAAGAAGGGCGGCGTCATGGCTTCCTCGCACGTAGGCGGCCTTTCGGGCGCATTCATTCCCGTTTCCGAGGATGCGGGCATGATCGCGGCTGCGGAGAGAGGCGCATTGACGCTTGAAAAGCTGGAAGCAATGACGGCGGTTTGCTCCGTCGGACTGGATATGATCGCAGTCCCCGGGGATACCCCCGAAGAGGTGATCGACGGTGTCATTGCGGACGAAATCGCGATCGGTGTGGTCAATACGAAAACCACGGCGGTGCGGATCATCCCCGCATACGGAAAGAAGGCGGGCGAGTCCGTGGAATTCGGCGGTCTTCTGGGAACGGCTCCCATCATGGATCTGAATACCTATTCTCCCGCGAAGTTCATTCGCCGCGGAGGACGGATTCCCGCGCCCATTCACAGCTTGAAGAATTAAGGGGGAGAATGTCATGAAGCTGATGATCGCATCCGACGTTCACGGCTCTGCCTATTACTGCGAAAAGATGCTGGAGGCATACGGGCGCGAGGGGGCTGAACGGCTGCTGTTGCTCGGGGATCTTCTTTATCACGGACCACGCAATGATCTGCCGCGCGACTACGCGCCAAAGCGCGTGATCGCGATGCTCAACGGCATCAAGGAGAGTCTTCTTTGCGTGCGCGGAAATTGCGATACCGAGGTGGACCAGATGGTGCTGGAGTTCCCCATACTGGCAGACTACTGTATCCTCTTTTGGGAGGGAAGAACGGTGTATGCCACGCACGGTCACGTCTATAACGAAGGAAGGCTTCCTCCGCTTGGAAAGGGAGACATCCTTTTGCACGGACACACCCACGTGCCCGCGTGCACGGATCACGGGGAATATCTCTACGTCAATCCGGGCTCTGTTTCCATCCCCAAGGAGGATTCTCCCAACGGGTATCTTCTTTTGGACGGGGAGACGCTGACGTGGAAAACGCTGGAGGGCGAGCCCTACCGCACGTATACGCTCTGAATTCTTGGGAGAAATTGCGAAATGCCGTTTCTCCCAAGCTTTTTTCTTCCTTTCAAGGACAGCTCCGCAATGCTTTTGCGGATTGCTTTTTTGCCGTTTTTTCTTCGTTAAAACGCACAAAAAACAGGGAGAATTTTGTATTGTTTTTCGATTGACAGAAAGCGCGATTTCATGTTATAATGTATGTAACTCAGTGGGGAAACTATGCCTTGTTGAAAAACCACAAAGGAGAAGCTATTATGAAGAAAAAGGTAATCGGCAGAATCATTGCTATGATCCTGACACTTGCAACGCTTGCCTCCTCGTTCGCCTTCTGGGCGGTTGCGGACGACGCGACAGAGCCTATCGTTTACGTAAGCGAGGATTTTTCCGCGGCGGAGGCAGACGGAGACACGCTTGACCTTGAGAGTGTAAAGCTTACAGATACACATACCTATACATCCATCGGTGAGGACGGAACGCGCGGCAAGTATGCGCTGATTCCTTACCGTGGGGAAAAGGATGACGGAAACTGGGACAACTGCATGCGCCTTGAGCACAGAGCACTGTCGGCAGAGGATGACGGAGGCGTTATTCTTGAGTTCGAGCTCTACTTGAATTTCATCGTTCCCGAGGACGTTGAGCCCGAGGATGCCGTGTCTCCCACGGTGGAATTCCAGCTCGGAAGCATTACGCACGATCCGAACGCGGCAGGAAAGACCACCTCCTCTTACATCACTCTTTTGAAGATTGACGTCAGAACCGGTGCGTTGATGAACAACGCGGGAACGATTCAGGAGGGCGTTGCGGGAATCAAGCCCGGTCAGTGGAACAAGATCCAGATCGAATTGGATCTCGTCGGCGGTACCTACACCACGTTGGTTGGCGGTCAGAAATATGCCACCTACGGCAAATTTGCAGGCAACGAGCTGCTTCACAACGTCAACATCCGCAGAAACAGCATTCTGCTTGCCAAGTGCAATAAAAACGAGGGCGCGTACGTGTACGATGATCTTCTGAGCGATGAGGAGATCACCAACGTTCGTATTGACAACATCAAGCTCTCCAAGAAGACAGATTACGTCAAGCCTGTCGAGGAAGAAAAGCCCGCATACGCGATCTTCAGCGACACCTTTGAGTCCAAGGCTGAGGGAGAAAAGCCGAAGCAGTTCATGACGCCTTACCGTTCAGCTCCCAACACGGCAAGGGTGGTTAAGGATCCCACAGGGGAAGCCAACAATGCTTTGCAGGTGGATTTCAAGGGTTCGGGTGCGGCTCCCTATTATTTCTGGCAATCCAGCAACGACAAAGCCACGGCAATCAATGCGGACGAATGTACCGTTGCGGACGGTAAGATCACGGTGGAGAGCTACGGTGTCACGGAGGCTCCGATCTGGGGCGACGATGATGCGGAGAAGGCGGATAAGCCTTCTACCGGTGCGGTGACCTCCAGCAAGCTGGATTCCTCCAAAACGTGGTACGTGGTGACCGGGGAATGGTGCGATGCAATGTACGGTAGCTTCAACGTCGGTGCTCCGTTTTCTCCGTCGCATCCCGCGCTGGCAGCCTCCCAGTACGAAACGGTGATTCTGAACGTGGATTACTTTTTCTCCGAGGATGCCGTAGGACCGATCGAGATTCAGTTGAACGTGACGATGCAGTGGAACTATCTGGATGAAAACGGTGACCTTGTGATGGATGAAAGCGATCCGGAAAACCCCAAGCCGAAGGTAGGAACGCAAGCGAATGTGTGGCTGGATACGGTTGTTATCACAGCGAAGGAGGGCAAAGAGGATCTTGTGGTCGATAAGGGCTCGAACAACAAGCTTGTCAGCGGAAAAGCCCCTGTTTTGAAAAAGGGTGAATGGTTTACGATGAGCGCTGTGATCGATCTGACGACCGGATACGAGGACATCTACTTTAACGGAAGCTACTCGTACACGTTGAGATTGCCTCAGCAGGATGAACTGAAGACCCCGCTTCCCGAAGGCGCTACCAATTATACGGTCAAAGAGATCCAGGCTTCCTCTCTCAGCGTCGGTAAAATCCAAAGAGGAAGGTACTCAACTGCATCCTACCTCAACGGATTCTTCTGCGTTGACAACATCAATTTCTCCACCAAGGAGGCTCTCTTAAGTTCGACCTACGATAAGGCGCAGGTGTGGAATTTTGAGGATCTTCTCAGTCAGGATGGGACTTCCTATGCTTACGAGGACGGAATATTTGCGGAGAACGCACCCAATACCTTGACCGCCGTCAGAGAGGACAACGATCATTCCATTGCATTGCGTTACGGAATCGGTGAGACCGTTACAAATCCGAACAAATTGGTGCTTTGGAGTAAGTCGCAGCACTTTGCAAAGAAAGCCGCGGTGACCGTGCAGGAAGTCGAGTACGACGCGGAGGGTCGTCCGATCAAGGTGAAGGTGGCAAACGCGTGGAAAGAGGGCGAACGCAGCAAATTTGATATCGGGGACACCGATGGCTTCAAGGGCTATGAGCTCGGTACCTACGGTGAATACGTCAACTATTGGTGCAGAACCAATCAGAGTCCCACTCCCTTGACGCTCAAAGATACAGACATCACTCCCGCGACAAGCCTGAACCGTAACTGGACCTTCTACAATTCGGGTATTTCCTTTGCGACGAGAGACCGCCTTGCCATCCACATGGATCTTCTGATCTCCGAGGATGCGGCAGGCGTGGTACAGGGACGTGTTGCAAGTGGTATCGGATTTGAGGGCGATGCAACCCAAAAGGCGGAATTGCAGAACATTACGCTGTATACGATCGACACCAAGACGGGTGATATTTACATCGGCGCGGATATGGAAGCAGATCCCGTAGGCAAGCTTGAGAAGGGAGACTGGACCTCGTTTGTCTGCGTGCTCAATATGAAAACGGGTGCCGTAGAGGTTTATTCCGATTACATCTATGCGGGCGAGGGTAAGATTCCTTACAGAGAGCTTTCCTTCTACGAGCGTCAATTGGTACCTCTGACAACCGCCTCCGGGCAGAGCGAGACGGGCGGCAACATCCTGCTGGACGACTTGCGCTTCCTGACCGTTTCCAAGGAGCTGATCACGGTGGATTCCACACTGGAAAACATCAGAGACATCACCTTTGAGGGTATCTCCCTTGGCGAGGAAGGCTGCCGCATCAAGGACGGAACCCGACTGTTTGTGGTGGATGACACACCGTTTGAAGAGCTCTACTACGAGACTGAGGCTTATAAGGACGTGATCAAGGGTGCGTACAATGACAACCCGAGATACACGGTTCGCCTTGGCGATCATCATGGCTTGCGCTTCACCTCGGTTGTGGATATGGAAATTCTGGAACAGATGATGGAAGAGCATCAAGGAAAGGTGACCTACGGTACGTTGATTACCACCGCAGGCGCGCTTGAGCAGATTGATTCCTTTACCCGTACCAATCTTGAGCGCAGCAATCTGAAATACATCGACGTTCGTACGGACGGTTTCTATGAGAACTTCTATTACGACGAAGATGAAGATAAACGCTATGACGAAACCCAAAAGCAGGTCTTTGCGGGTTCTGTTGTAGATCTGGCTCCCGATGAAGCTGCCGGTAAGCTTTCCGATGACGTATTGACCAACTTTGCGGCGATCGGATACGTAGAGATTCAATTGGAGGACGGATACGTTGTTATCTACTCCGAGGACATTGCGATCCTGAATCTTGCATTTGAGGCGCAGAAGTATCTTGATAAGGTCGATGATGTCGGATACGCAAATACCGTGCGTTTGAAGAACTACGCAAGAAAGCTGATCAATGCTCAATAATTTGAACCTATAAAAAACGGGGCTGTCCTGAATCATCGATTTGGGACAGCTCTTTCGCTTCAAAGAACAAAATATGTCAGGAAAAGAAAAATATGAGTATCAAAGCTGTATTGTTTGATTTGGACGGCACACTTTTACCGATGGACCAGGATACGTTTGTCAAGGCGTATTTTGGCGGCCTTTGCCGACGCATGGCACCGTACGGATATGAGCCGCAAAAGCTTGTCGCGGGAATTTGGACGGGAACTGCCGCCATGGTAAAAAATACGGGAGAAAAGAACAACGAGGCTGTTTTCTGGGATGCGTTTGCCGCATGCGTCGGGGAAGAGATCCGCGAAAAGCTTGACGAGTTCGATGCCTTTTACCGTGAGGATTTCCCGTCGGTGCAGTCTTCTTGCGGATTTGACGGAAGGGCGCGCAAGGTCGTTGACCGTGTCAAGGCGCGCGCCTTGCGTCCCGTACTGGCGACCAACCCCATTTTTCCCGCCGTCGCCACAGAATGGCGCATTCGCTGGGCGGGACTGTCTCCTTCGGATTTTGAACTGTATACGACTTATGAAAACTCTTGTCACTGTAAGCCGAATCTTGATTACTACAAGGATATCCTTGAGCGCATTGGACTCGAGCCTCATGAATGTGCCATGGTCGGGAATGACGTGGGCGAGGATATGATCGCGGGAACGCTTGGGATGAAGACCTTCCTGTTGACGGACTGTCTCATCAACAAAAAGAATGAAGATATTTCGGTATATCCTCACGGAGGCTTTGATGCGCTTCTTGAGTTTATTGACGCACTGTAAGGGATGAATTCATGAAAAAAGAAACGAAACAAATGATGAAAAAGCTCGTCCTTTCCTGCCTTGTCATTGCCCTGATCGTCGGGATCTTGTGGTTCGTTCTCTATCTTCTCGGATGGACGAACATGACGCAGGAGGAGCTGCAAGCGATCATCCGCTCGGCAGGTGTTGCCGCGCCCTTAATCTATATTCTCATCAGCTTTTTGCAGGTGACCTTTGTGCCGATCCCGGGATCGATCACCATTCTGGCGGGAAATTTTGTCTTTGGCGCGGTGGAAGCCTTCATCCTTTCCTACATTGGGATGCTGGCGGGCTCGCTCTTTGCCTTTGCTCTCGGAAGGTGGCTCGGACGTCCTTTTGTGGATTGGATCGTGGGGGGGCACGATAAGGTGGATGAATGGATCTCCCGTCTTCACGGAAGAGAAACGGTGCTTTTGTTCTTTATGTTCTTTCTTCCCCTGTTTCCCGATGACATTTTGTGCTCCGTTGCGGGAATTCTCCCCATCGGATGGGTGGGCTTTATCCTGATGCAGCTTATCACGCGACTGACCTCGGTGGGGGCAACGCTTCTGTTTTTGTCGGGGGAGATCATTCCCTTCGATGAGGTGTGGGGCATTGTGCTTCTGGCATGTGTGGGAATCCTTTGCGTATTTGCCTTTGTTCTCAGCTTCCGCCATGCCGAGCGTATCAACGCAGCCTTGGAAGCCGTTTCGGATAAGATCACCGCAACCATCAAGCACAGGAAAAAGGCTGAGGAAACGTGTGCATGCGAGACAGCAGAGGGGGAAGAATCCTCCGCGGGCGCTCGGGATGAAGAGGTTTGACGCCCTACGGATTGATTTGATCGTGCATTCGGTGTTGTCACGGGCGCACGGTCTGCTCCCGTGAAACACTCTATGTGGCTTGAAACGCGTGTTCTGTTTCTTCCTCCCATGCGATCAATTCGCGCAGAACGTTTTGCGGTCGGTGGGCATCGATGGGAGAGTAACGTCCACGTTTTCCAAGGATGATCATATGCCCTACGTGAGAGTATCCGAAAAGCGCAGGGGGAAGGTGTGTTACGAGATCGTCAAGATTTCTGTAGACGAAAAAACGCTCCCAATGGGTATGGTAAGCCTTGGTATGAAATCCCCAATAGACGCGCGGGGATGCGAAGGCATGCCCTTGTATTTGCTCGCGAAGATCCTCCCTGTGGACGAAGACGTATTCGTGGCAAAGCACGGCAAGGGCTGCCCCGTGGGAATAACCGACGGTGACGATGCTTTCGATGCTTCGGTCGGCAAGAATCGGGGCAATCTCTTGCTCAATGCTTTTCCAGACGCGCAAAAATCCACGGTGCGCGTACCACCGTCCCGATTCTTCGGTTCGGTAGGGAACTGCGGGAAAATCCAGATTGTTTTTCCAATCCACCGCACCTTCGGAGGCTTGCAGATAGACGTAAAGTGTTCCTTGACGCCGTTCGGTGGCATAGTCCCCTCCGTTACCGACGTGTACGTAGGATTTTTCAAGACATCTTGAAAAGAGCTCGCTTGGCAGCATAAAAATCTCCCCGTCGTTTTTTACAGCATATGATGCTGCCGACGGGGAGGTTCTTTTTTTTATGATGCAAAACGGGATTCGAAGAAACGAGGGTTCAAGTCCCGTTTTGTTACAAAACGGT
Source organism: Eubacteriales bacterium (assembly GCA_045536125.1). Classification (GTDB taxonomy): domain Bacteria; phylum Bacillota; class Clostridia; order Oscillospirales; family CAG-272; genus UMGS1865. Next base: position 9,335 of record JAZSMX010000107.1, read on the forward strand.
TTACTGTGTCAGGACCTTGCTGAGAAATTCCTGCGTTCTCTCGTTTTTCGGATGGGCGAAGAATTCTCTGGGCGGAGCATCCTCCGTGATCTTTCCGCCGTCCACAAACAGAACGCGGTCCGCAACCTCACGGGCAAAGCCCATCTCGTGGGTGACGATTACCATGGTCATCCCTTCCATGGCAAGCTCCTTGATCAGATCCAGTACCTCGCCCACCATTTCGGGGTCGAGAGCGCTGGTAGGTTCATCGAAGAGCATGACCTGCGGATTCATGGCAAGGGCGCGGATGATGGCAATTCGCTGCTTCTGACCGCCCGACAGGGTGGCGGGATAGACGTTTGCCTTTTCCTCAAGACCGATGCGGCGCAGAAGCTCCATGGCGCGTTTTCGTTCCTCTTGGCGGATCTGCCTCTTCGTTTCGGCGGGGGCAAACAAGCCGCCTGCCTTTTTGATGCGAATGTGTACGGGAGCAAGCATGATGTTCTGGAGCACCGTTTTGTTATTGAACAGGTTGAACTGCTGGAACACCATTCCGATGTTTTCACGGTGCTTGTTGATATCTACCTTCATGTCGGCAATGTTTTCGCCGCCGAAGATGATTTCTCCCTCGGTGGGATCCTCCATGCAGTTCAGACAACGCAAGAACGTGCTTTTTCCGCTTCCCGAAGGACCGATCACGGCGACCTTTTCACCGCGGTGGATATCTACGTCGATTTGATTGAGGACTGTCAGATTTCCGAATTTTTTCGTAAGTCCGATGACGCGAAGCAAGGGAAGCTCCCCGTTTTGAAGATTGGTTTTATTTGCGTCGTTCACTCTTTGCGAGCCTCCTTTCCATCAGCTTGATCAGATAGGTAATGATCATAACGATCACGAGGTATAAGAGTGCCAGAATCAGATAGGGAATGGTATAGCTGTAGTTGGCGTCTCCAATCTGGCGGAATGCCTTGGTGACGTCTACTACGGCGATGAAGCTGACGATGGACGTATCCTTGACAAGGACGATGAATTCGTTACCGAGAGTGGGAAGTATGTTCTTGATTCCCTGGGGAATTACAATTTTGAGCATGGAGGTCCAATATCCAAGTCCCACGGCACGCGCCGCTTCCAGCTGTCCCGGATCGACCGCCTGGATTCCGCTTCGCATGATCTCGGAGACGTAAGCACCGCTGTTCATACCGAAGACTGCCACGGCAACCACCACGTTGTCAAGCTGCAGATCCAATGCGGGCAAGAGGATAAACCAACCGATCAAGAGCTGTACGACCATTGGCGTTCCGCGGAAAAATCCCACGTATACGTCACAGATCCCCGAAAGGATACGGGGAAGAACACGGTATTTCGGGATCATCTTGATCAATGCGATGACTGTTCCGATCAGAATACCGATCAGAAGACCTACGACCGCGATGATCATCGTGGTACGCAAGCCCGTCAAAACCTCTTTGTATCCGCCGTGCGTTACGAATTTATCGTAAAAGAGCTCCCATTCGATCTGAAAGTCGCTTTTTTGCAGCTCGCAAAAAACGGTCTGCATTTCATCCGTAGAGGCACAGGCATCAAAGGTAGTGTTTTCCTTCAAGGAAAGAAGGAAAATTTCATCGCCCGTGCTTGCGACGGCAAGGGGGGATTCGGCACACTTTAAGTCGGCATGCTTTGTGCTAAGCTCTTCCGCGACGGTGGCATCGACCAAAAGAAACTCTACCGTGCCGTCAAGAAGAGCATCCGCGGCACTGTCCGCATCCGCAAATTGCTTGGTATCAAATTTCCCACGAAATCCGTCAAAGCCGAGTGCGCTGTCTCCCGTGATGTATGCCTTTCCCACGGACTCCTCCAGATACCCGAGAGGGTGATATTGGAATCCGCACGAGGAAAGAGCAAGCAGCATGGAGAGAAGCATGATGACGAGAAGGGAAAGACTGAGTATTTTTTTCATTCTGTTTCTCCGTTTGTCGTTCATTGTTCTCATAGAGAGGGCGAGTGTGCACAAAAGACGGGAAGAGTAAGGATCGGTGCCAACAAAGGTTGCGCAGCTTCCTTTTCTTGCGTTGACTTTTGTGCGTATTTTAGCCGCGCTCGCTTCCCTGAATGCTGCAAGCGCACTCAAAGGAAGGGAACGCGGCTATTGTGGCAATCCGCCTTTTATGAATCGAAAATTACTTGAGCTCCTTGAGAACCTTGAGAGCGTCCTCGTTGCTCTTGCAATCGTCAAATGCGGTATCATCCTTTCTTGCGATGATTACTTGATAGACACCAACCTCGTAAGGCGTGCTGAAATCAATGACCTTCTCGCGTGCGGGATTGATGGTAAGACCTGCAAGCGCAACGTCTACACCGTTTTTACCGATGGAGGTAACCACGGATTCGAAATCCATATCGCGGATGACAAGCTCCAGACCGAGCTCATCGGCGATCAGCTTTGCGATCTCCATATCGATGCCTGCAAAATCGGTGCCGAGCTTGAACTCATAGGGAGCAAACGCTGCGTTGGTTGCAACGACGAGCTGCTTTGCCTTGTTGTTTGCATCGTAGGTAGCAGAGGTGATCTTGTTACCGGTCCACTCGGATGCGTTCTCGTCGTTGATCTCCGCATAGCTTGCGTAGATCGCGTCGATCTCTTCCTTCTTTTCCTTGAGAACCTTGTTGATGGAGTTGAGAAGCTCCTTCTGCTCCTTGTCAACACCGATACCGTAGTCTTCCTTGGTCAGAGCGAAGTCGATGACCTTCACGTCATCGTTGTTCTTTGCAAGCTCTTCGGCAACGTTGTTGTCGATGACAACGTAATCGAGCTTTCCGGACACCAGATCTGCAACTGCCATAGAGCCGTTGTCGTAGGACTGGGCGGAAACGTTTTCGTACTTCTCGTAGCCCATGTCACTGTTGCCGATGAGGAAGGCTTCGCCCGTGGTACCCTTCTGGACACCGATCTTGACAGATCCGTCAGAGGAGCAAGCAGAGAAAGCAGCAACTGCACCGCAGAGCATACATACTGCGAGAATAAGACTGAGAATTTTTTTCATGATGAACCTCCAGAAAAATTGTGTATCTTATTACATCCTATATTATAATGCATAAAAATTCTTTTGTCAATAGATTTTATAAACTTTCCCGTTTTTTTGATTTTTGAAAAAGTACACAAAAAAGAAGTGCCGTTGCTCTTTTTGGAAATGTTTTTTTGGGACGTTTTCACAAAAAGTTTTTTTGAGGGATGATGCAAGGAGATTCACAAAAGTATGAAAAAATACATATCTTTTTTATTGAGCGGTGCTTTGAAGCGGTGAAAAAGTATGTCAAAAAAGCAAAAAATGTGGATATTATTGACTAAAACATAGATATTTGAGTTTGTTTTTTGGTCAAAATGAAAGAACTTTATGAAAAAATGAAAAAAAGGGTTGCAATCGTCTTTGGAATGTGCTATAATATGCAAGGTCAATTAAGGCCCGTTAGTCAAACGGTTAAGACGTCGCCCTCTCACGGCGAAGATATGGGTTCGATTCCCGTACGGGTCACCAGTGACGGCTGCAAGGTCCGTCGGATTCTCGTAGGATTCCTATCGCATTCGGTATGTAGCACATGGCTACCGATACTCCATGCGCCGCCTGATGGGGCGGTTGGATCTCCTCACTTCCCTTGAGCATCCTTGTATTACATAAGAACCCCCACAGAAGCACGCTTCTGTGGGGGTTCTTATGTTATTGTTTGGGTTCTGTTTCGATCAGAATCAGCTCAGGCGTGTTGAAAATGCGAGGAATGGACGTATGGTTCCCGATTCCACGGCTGATGACACAACGTCCGTCAAGAACACCTGCGGTGTATTTTGGGAAGAGTCCTTGCCCGGGGGAATAGATCCCCCTTCCAAAGAGACGCCACTGCCCTCCGTGCGCATGTCCGCATACCGTCAGATCGATGTCGGTCTTTTGTATGTAGGGGACAAAGTATTCGGGGTGGTGGCAAAGGAGAATCCGCGTGCCCTGTTCGTTTGCAAAGCGTGCCAGCGCTTCGGGGTTCGGGCTGTTTTCTTTTTTGTTGATGCCTGAGGTCAAGCCGCAAATGCAAAGTCCGTCTACGGTGACGCAGTCGTTATCAAGAAGCACGGCGCCGCTCTCCCCGATGCGCCGCTTGATTTCATCGGAAAGCGGGATCGGTGTGGGATGACGGAAGTGGTTTCCCCTGTGGTAGCAGGCGATTTCGTGATTGCCCACAGAATAGTAGGTGGGGGCAATGTGCGCGCATTCCTCCAAAAAGGTATACGCACTTCCTTCGGGATCGGCAAGCCCCTCGTCGTCGGTTAAGTCCCCCGGAATGAGGATCAGATCGGGGGAGAGTGAGCGCAGGGCGGAAAGCGTTTCCGCAATTCCATCCCCGTGAAGATCGGACGCCAGAGCAATTCGCAACGGTTTGGGATGACGCAGGGGCAAGCGGTAGAGAGTGGTTTTGAGCTTGAAGCGCCTTCTTCTGTGAAGTATGCAGATCAGAAATACCGCACCCGTTCCGATGAATGCTCCCAGCATATCGAAAAGAACGTCCGTGGCGCTGGAGGATCTGCCGTCCACAAAGCTTTGATGAATCTCATCCGAAATGGCATAAAGGAGCGTCCCACCGAGAGAGATGGCACAGGCAAGGAGTTCGTGGATGGGAAAGGTCAGCGCGAGGGCGCAGATCCATGCACTGAGTGTGCAGAATTCGATGACGTGGGCACTTTTTCTGACAAAGATTTCAAGGCTTGACAGGAACGTATCCGAAAGATGCGAGGTGTCTGTGCCGGTTCCCGGAAGAACGGTTTCGAGGATTGCCGATTCGACCTTTTCCGCGGTTTCTATGGAGGTCTTTCCGTCCTCGGCGGAGAAGGAAAAGATCATCGCCATATTCAAAAGGATCAGACATGAGAGAAAAATTCGCAAAAGGATCAGCTTGGTTGATTTCTTTTTCATAAATTTGATTCCTTACATCCGTAAAAGAGATGGAGTTCGCTTCGCTTGTGATCATTTATATTGTATCATAAGTTCTCTTAAAATGCAAGTGGTTTTTGTCCCCTTCGAAGTCTTCTAATGCCACAGAAGCAATAGCCCAAGGCAGAGAATCAGGTCACCGTCACCGTCATTTCCGAGCAACAGGAGGATCAGCCCCAAAAGAAGAATCTGATCTGAGTCGAATCTCACCGGAATCGAAGGAAGCAACGGTTTTAGGGGGGGAGGTGCGGAGTGTGAATCTTGGGACTTTGAAAGGGGGGCGACGGTGATGCAGCCTTTTCCGTCTTCTTCCGTCTCCTTGACGCCTTCCTCCTCCGGGGGGAGGGGGATCGGCGGTGGCAGAGCACTGTCCTTGGGAGGCGTCGGCTTTGCGATCTCAATGTAGGTACGCCCTCCGTCAGACTCTCTTCGCTGTGTAAACGCGCAGCCGCTGTAATTTTTCGGGATGCTGATCTCATCCGACGGACGGTTGGCAGAGTATCTGGAATACATAGAAGCCTCCGATCAATGGATTTGTCCTAAGAGCTTTCCGAGCGCCGAGAGTCTTATGATCGAATCCACCGCCGCGCACCGCTCCTTGGAGAGAAAGGGCTTGAGTGCTAAGAGCAGATCGTTTCGCAAGGCTTCACGGGGCTTCTCATGGGATTCGTTCCGATATCCCGCAGCGAAATTGGCAACGGAAACGCTTTCCTCGGTCGTAGATTCGTTCGGGATGGCGTCACTTCCCTCGGGGGCGCCTTCCTCGCCTTTTGTATCGGTTTCTGCTTTTGCAGTGGACTTCATCAGCCCCGAAAGCATTTGCGCGATGCCGTCAAGGGGTGGGAGAGAGGGAGGAGCGGTATCGTGGGACGCTTCTCCTTCCTCTGCCTTTGCGCTTGCCGTACCAAGACTTGACAAAAGGCTTGTGACAGTTCCCAAGAGCGCGGGATTGGAAAGCAAGGTGGTCAACAGTTCTGTTGACGGTGTTCCGGTTTGTTCCATGCATACGTCTCCTTTTCACAAAAAATCAACTCTTTTTCCCTTGCTTGTAGCTTTTGTAAAGCTCATTCAGCGTATCGAGATCACGCTCTGTGACGCTTCCCAATGCGCGTCGGATGCTTTCTACCTGTTCTGTGTTGATGCCCAGAAGGGAGGGATCAATCCCTGCGTCGCGAGCAATTTTTTTGATCACCGCTGTGAGTTGATCGTCGTTCATGGCAAGCAGAGCTGCCAGTGTTTTTTGATCCAGTTGCATAAAAGTCTCCTTTGAGGTCGGTGTCAAGAGGTGCTTGTGTGGCGTGCCTCTTCAAGGACAGTATATGCGACAAAAATGCACGTGTGTTTCTTTTGAGTGGCAAGAAATCTATGAATCGTAGACTTTATCTTACTCGTTCTCCGATTTGTGTCAACAAAAAGTCGCTTGACTTTTTGAGTGCACTGCGGTATAATCAAGATGGCGATACGGGCGGAGATACGTGCCGTATGCGGCAAAGGAGAGACCATATGAAGGAAAACGAAAAGCTGCTCTCAATCGGAGCGAACATTGCAAGGTTACGAAGGCGGCGCAACATGACGCAGGCGGATCTTGCGCGGCATCTTTACGTCAGCAACAAAACGGTCAGCAAATGGGAGCGCGGTTTGGGATATCCCGAAATTACGCAGCTTCCCTCCATCGCGCGGCTGTTGGGGACGACCGTGGATCATCTGATGCTCGGTGACCGTCACGGAATCGCTCTTGCGGGCAATATTCTGACCGACTGTGTCAAGGTGACGGAGCTTTATCCCGAAAAGGGAATGCTTGCTAATATCATTTCCGTTTCCACCGCGGTGGGCGGATGTGTCCCCAATACGGGCATCGATCTTGTCAAGATCGATCCGCAGCTCAACGTCAGCGCCCTGGGGCGCGTGGGAAACGATGAGGGCGGCAAGTATCTGCTTGGCGAGATGCTAAAGAACGGAATCGACGTCAGTGGCGTGGTGACGTCTACGACCGCCCCCACGAGCTTCAGCGACGTGATGAGCGTTGCTTCCACAGGAGAGCGAACCTTCTTCCATCACAAGGGCGCGAACGCGGAGTTCTCTCCGGCCGACGTCAATCTCTCGCTTCTCAATTGCAAAATGCTTCATATCGGATACATCCTTTTGTTGGATCAGTTCGACTGTGACGATGAGGAATACGGAACGGTGATGGCTTCCTTCCTTTGCCGTGCGCAGAGCGAGGGAATCCTGACCTCTGTCGACGTGGTCAGCGACAGCTCGGGACTCTTTGCCAAAAAGGTGATTCCCGCGCTCCGCTATACGGACAATGCTTTTATGAACGAGATTGAAGGAAGCGGTGTTTCGGGAATTCCCGCAAGAGATGAGGAGGGGCGCCTGATCCTTTCGAACGTGAAAAAAACCATGGAAATCATTCTTTCCAAGGGAGTGCGCGAGCGCGTGATTCTGCATTGCCCCGAGGCGGGATTCTGTCTTAACGCCAACGGGACGTTTACCATCGTTCCCTCCATCAAGCTGCCCACGGGCTATATCAAGGGCTCGGTCGGTGCGGGGGACGCCTTCTGCGCCGGCTGCCTTTACGGGATTTATCACGGCTTTGACGATCGGAGCATGCTGGAATTTGCTTCGGGCGCGGCATGCTGCAACCTTGCCGCACAGGATTCGGTCAGCGGTATGAAGGATAAAAATTATATTATGGACTTTATTTCCTCAAACGAGCGGATCAAGCTTGAGGAATGCACGGTGCAATAAATAAAAAGGAGATACGACAATGCTTGTGAATTTGAATGACGTTTTGAAGGATGCCAAGGAAAAGAAATACGGTGTGGGACTGTTCAACTCTACCGATACGGACATGCTGGAGGCGGTGATCTCTGCGGCAGAGGAATTGCGCGCACCCGTCATCCTCGGTACTGCCGAGGTGCTGTTGCCCGCGGGAGAATTGAAGCTGATCGCACCCTCCATTCTTGCGGCTGCCAAGCGCGCGACCGTTCCCGTTGTGGTTCATTACGACCACGGTCTGACCTTTGACCGTTGCATGGAGGCGCTCTCTCTCGGTTTTTCCAGTGTGATGTTTGACGGCTCTGCGGGAGATTACGCGCAGAATATCAAGGATACACGAGAGATCGTAAAAATCGCACATGCCTTCGGCGCGAGTGTGGAGGGAGAGATCGGACACGTCGGACAGGCGGATGCGGGAGACAACAACGCAGCCGATCTTTACACCAAGGTAGAGGAAGCGCTTGACTATGCGGGTAGCACGGGTGTTGACGCGCTGGCGGTCTCCATCGGAACGGCGCACGGCGCATATAAGAGTAAGCCTTGCCTGGATCTGTGCCGTCTCAATGACATTCACAAGGCACTCGATATTCCTCTGGTGCTTCACGGCGGCTCGGGACTGACGGATGACGATTTCCGCAATTCCATTGCCAACGGAATCAGCAAGGTCAACATCTTTACCGATCTTTGTCTCGCGGGCAACCGTGCGATGAAGGAGGGCTTGGAGCAGAATCTTGCCTACCTCGACATCCGCAATCACAAGGTCGCTTTGATGAAGGAAGAGGTCAAGAAGAAGATGCTTGTGTTCGGATGCGCGGGCAAAGCGTGAAGATAAAGAATCATCATAGGAACGTAAAAAGGGGCTGAGTCACTGACGAAGTCCCCGCGCGCAAAAGCCGACGGTAGGCTTTTACGCGCCGCGGAATTTGCGGTTTTCGCTTGAAAAAGCTCAAAATATCATCAATCAACGGGCGAAACTAAGGCGCGAAGCCGCAAAGCAAAAACGACGGGGGTGAGTAACAAATGCGTTTTCGCATTTGACTCACCCCCTTTTTTCATATTTTTTGTAGACAAAATTTATAAACTGTGGTATACTGATATCGTTGTGAAGTGTGAAACGTTTTTTTGGAGGACGTATGGAGCTCTTGATCTTTTCGGATTCTCACGGGAGAGTAGATGCCATGAATCTGGCACTTTCCCGACAGATCCGCCCCATCTATGCGATCTGCTTTCTCGGAGACGGGCTTGCCGACACCGAGCTTTTGCGGACGAACAATTCGCTGCTTTGGACGGTGAAGGGGAATTGTGATTTCGGTGTGCGCGCAGCGGATGAACTGACCGAACGTGTGATCGATCTGATGGGACACCGCATCCTGATGACACACGGGCATCTCTGTTCGGTTAAGAGCGGCATCGGAGCACTGCTTTCCCGTGCCGTGGAGCTGGATGCCGATGCGGTGATGTTCGGACACACGCACGAGGCGTTTTCCTTGACGCTGCCTGTCGGCGAAACGGTCGGCGGTCACGAGCTTACGCGTCCCTTGCATTTGTTCAATCCGGGGAGCATCGGATACAAGGGTTCCTTCGGTTCTCTCTGTCTGACAGAGGATACGCTGCTGTTTTCGCACGGATACGTCTGAATTTAAAACAAAAACGGACAGAGAAGTGCTTCTTCTCCGTCCGCTTTGCAAGGATACCTTACACGTGCTCGGCAATCTCCTCGGAATCATAAAAGCTGTCCGCGTTCTGCGCCGCTTCCTCTAAGGCTGTCTCATACGCACTGATGACCGCCGCCTCCATCATCCCACGGAACTGCGCGTTGATGGGATGTACGATATCGCGGTAGGTGTCGTCGGGATTCTTGCGGCTGGGCATGACGATGAAATATTTATCGCGTGCGTGGATGACCTTGATGTCGTGTACTGCGAGCTGACCGTCAAAGGTGACGGAAACAATCGCTTTCATCGGTCCTTCATCAAAAAGCTTTCTGACTTTGATATCGGTAATTTGCATATTTGAAAACCTCCGTTGTTTTTTTGTTACCGCTACCATTATACCTCTTTTGTGTGAATGTTATTCAATGAAAAAGGTATCTTTGTGTGAAAATAAAATTTCTTTTCGTCTGTTTATTATTATATCCGTCACAAGTCGTTAAAAAACGTCATAAACTATTGTGTGAGTCGAATTTTGGGTGTGTATTCGGCAGAAAAGGGGCATGGTATGGCATTGGAAAATACTCATTACGGGCATGAAGAGATCCGTCGCATGATGAAGGGCTGTCACAGCGTTTTCTTCATCGGGATAGGTGGAATCAGCATGTCCGCGTTGGCACAGATCTCAAGGAATCTCGGCTATACCGTCGCAGGCTCCGACCGCGCGGAGAATCCGCAGGTAAGGGCTTTACGTGAATCGGGAATCCCGGTCCACGCGTCCCACGATGCCTCGAACGTTGCCGATTACGACGTCGTGGTATACACGGTTGCCATCGGTGCTGACAATCCCGAATACGTCGCCGCAAAGGAGCTCGGAAAGCCCTTGCTTTCCCGTTCGGATTATCTCGGATACCTGATGATCTCCTACCTCAATCGCATCGGTGTTGCGGGAATGCACGGAAAGAGCACCTGCACCGCAATGTGCGCGCAGATCTTTCTGGAGGCGGCAGATCCCACCGTGCTTTGCGGTGCGGAGCTTCCGATTCTCGGGAACGAGACCTGCCGCATCAGCCGCGCGAGAGAGCATTTCGTCTTTGAGGCATGCGAATATATGGATTCCTTCCTGGATTTCAATCCCACCCTTGCGCTCATTCTCAATATCGGTCTTGACCACGTGGATTATTTCAAGAGCATGGAGCAGATCCGTACCTCCTTTTTGCGCTTCGCGGAGCGCACGGGGGAAAACGGATGCGTGCTTTACAACGCGGACGATGAAGAATGCACGTTGGCTCTTTCCGAGTTCAAGGGACGTAAGCTGACCTTTTCCTTGGGAGGCAGAGCGGATTTTTGCGGTCGCAACGTGCTTCACGGCAAGGGCGAAACCTCGTTCGACTTTTATCGCGGAGATACGAAGCTTTGCCGCATCACGCTCCACGTCTTTGGAAAGCACAATCTCTACAACGCTCTGGCAGCGGCAAGCGCGGCGGCGCTTTGCGGACTGGATCCCGAACGCATTGCTTCGGCGCTTGCGTCCTTTACGGGCGCGCGGCGACGGATGGAGCACCGCGGAAGCATCGGAGGTGCTGACGTCTACGATGATTACGGGCATCATCCCGACGAGATTCGCGCAACGCTTTCGGGTGCGCGTGAGATGGGATACCGCCGCATTCTCTGCGCCTACCAGCCGCACACTTACAGCCGTACCGCAGGACTTTTTGAGGAGTTTGCGCACGCCTTTAGGGATGCCAATCATGTGTATCTTGCCGACATTTATGCCGCGCGCGAGCAAAACGTTTACGGTGTGACCTCCGAGGGACTCTCCCGGGCGATCGGGGAGCGCGCGGAATATTGCGGAGATTTTCTTTCGGTTGCCAATGCCATCCGACGGGATGCCAAACGGGGCGATCTTGTCATTGTCATGGGCGCGGGGGATATTTACAAGGTGTTGGAGCTGCTGGGGGTATAACCTCCGTTCTTTCTTGAAAGTTTGTGTGGTGTCCCTTGACATACCGACCGATTTGTGATAAAATATACGTATCAGTGAAAGAAAGGAGTACATGAAATGGATCTTTTGAAGGCATTGTGGCCCACCCCCTTTAAGGTGAAGGAGAAGGACATTGCGTCGCTGATCATTCAGTTGATTATTTTCGTTGTTCTGATCGCTCTGTTCAGCATTGCAATCGGTATTCTCTCCGCGGTTCCGATCATCGGTATCGTTTTTTGGATCGTCGGTTCCCTGGTGGACCTTTACAGCTTGATCGGCATTGTGCTTTGCGTTGTGAATTTCTTCGGATTGATCAAATAATGGCAAGGCAAAAAGAATCCGTCTTTGGCGTAGTGCGCAAAAGACGGATTCTTTTTTTGTTTCTTGTCTGCATTTTGAACAAAAGCGAAAAAAACGCAAAAAAAATTCAAAAAGCTATTGCATTTTCCATTTTTGTGTGGTAAAATATAGCGGTATATGGATGAAGCTGTGCGCACCCTCTCAGGCGCCGCTTTGAAATATCAGTTCTCAGTGTTTCAAATTCAAAGGGAGGTAGAAACGATGCCGAATATCAAGTCTGCAAAGAAGAGAGTGAAGGTCATTGAGACGAAGACTCTCCAGAACAAGATGTACCGCAGTGCGCTCAAGACCGAGATCAAGAAGTACGACGCGGCTTTGGCTTCCGGTGATATGGAAGCGGCACAGGCAGCCTACAAGGCAGCTGTGAAGAAGGTTGACCAGGCAGCAGCTTACGGAATCATCCATAAGAACGCAGCCGCTCGCAAGAAGAGCCAGTTCACAAAGAAGCTCAACGCACTCAACAAGTAATTCTCTATGGGGACCAACCCACCCCGAGGATGGATTGCTTCAAGATAAAAACAGCATGGGATTTCATTTTCATGCTGTTTTTTCTTTTCTTTTGGAATAGAATAGAGAGGAAAGTGAACTCGCATTGCATTGACAAAGCGTTCTCTTTGTGTTACAATAAACGTGCCGAGGAGGCATGAATACAGGATTTGGATTGAGGTACATTGTAATGCTTTATCAACAGATCGATCAGTTGATCGGAAATACACCGCTTTTTCACCCCAAGCGCTATTGCGCTCTTTACTCTCCCGAGGCAGAGCTTTTTTGCAAGCTGGAATGCTTCAATCCTGCGGGAAGCGCCAAGGACAGGGTTGCGCTCTTTATGCTCAATGATGCGGAAGCGCGCGGCGTGATTACAAAAGGGGCGACCGTCATTGAGCCGACCAGTGGAAATACGGGCATCGGACTTGCTTCTCTTGCCGCCGCCCGAGGCTACCGTCTGATTCTGACGATGCCCGACAGCATGAGCGAGGAGCGCCGCCGCTTGCTGCGCGCTTACGGAGCGGAAATCGTTCTGACACCCGGTAAGGAGGGAATGCAAGGGGCGGTTCGACGTGCCGTGGAGCTTGCCGAGAAAATTCCCAATTCCTTTATCCCCTCACAGTTTGATAATCCCTCCAACCCACAGGCGCATTTTCAAACCACAGGACCTGAAATTCTGCACGATATGGAGGGTGTGGTGGATGCATTCGTTGCGGGCGTCGGAACGGGTGGAACGCTGTCGGGAATAGGACGGTATCTGAAGGAGAAGTGCCCGTCGTGCCGCATCATCGCGGTGGAGCCGTCCTCCTCTCCGCTCCTTTCCAAGGGCATATCGGGCTCTCACGGCTTGCAGGGAATCGGGGCGAACTTCGTTCCCGACAATCTGGACCGTCGGATCATTGACGAGATCCTTCCCGTGAGTGAGGAGGAGGCTTACCGTGCGGCAAAGGCACTTGCGCACAGCGAGGGAATCCTTGTCGGAATCACGTCCGGTGCGGCTCTGCACGCTGCCACCGTTCTTTCCCAACGCGCCGACATGAAGGGAAGGCGGATCGCGGTGCTGCTTCCCGACACGGGAGAGCGTTATCTCTCCACGGGGCTTTTCGAGGAGACGTGAAATGCGTTCCGAAAAGATGAAAAAGGGAAGGATCGGCATTTTTTTCAAAAGCTTTTTAAAAAAGGTTCGTAACAATCGGTTTTCTTTTGTCATCTACGTCACGATGGGAGTGATTACCTCCCTTGTGATCTTTCTGACCTTTATAGCGGGACACTATGAGAGCACCTTTACAGCGGTGCTCTCTTTGTTTCTCTTTTTGTTGCCCACCTTTGTGGAAGAAAGCTTCCGTATCAAGCTTCCCGTTGCCATGGAGATTGTCGCGGTTCTCTTTGTATTCTCCGCCAATATTCTCGGAGAGATTGCCGGCTTTTACGTGCTATTCCCGTTCTGGGACGACATGCTTCACTATACCAGTGGATTTATCTTTGCCGCCTTCGGTTTTTCTCTGGTCGATATTTTCAACCGACATACGCGGTTTGATTTTTATCTCTCCCCCATCTTTATTTCCCTTGTGGCATTGCTCTTTGCGATGACCGTGGGTGTGGTGTGGGAATTCTTTGAGTTTTCCGCAGATCTTCTTCTTGGGACGGATATGCAAAAGGATTTTATCGTAAGGGATATCAACAGTATTCTCTTAGGTGACGGTGAAAAGCTTCCCGTCAGAATTCATGAGATTGCACAGACGGTGATCGTGACCGAGAGTGGGGAAGAGATCGTGGTGGACGGCTACCTTGACATTGGGCTTTTGGATACCATGAAGGATCTTTTTGTGGATTTCCTCGGGGCACTCTTTTTCTGCATCATCGGATTCTTTTATACCGGAAAATCAAAGAAGGGAAGACTTGCGCGCCGCTTCATTCCGCGTGTTGAATGCGATGCGAGGGAGGATTCAACGCTTTAAATATGCCTTGGCGTCCTCTGCCGCGCGCCGCCCTGCCTTTGCCGCGGTCGGCAATCCTCCGACGGATGCTTGCCACTGCGAGGCAATGGAAAGCCCCTTGAGGGCACGGACACGTGAGGGAAGCATACGCAAGGGTGCCTTCGGTGTCATGGCATAGGAAAGAAACGCACCGGAGCGCGCATGAACGTAGCGGTGGTAGGTTGCGGGAGTCCAGACGTCGATCAACGTCAGGCTTTCCTTGAGCTTTGGCATCGCGTCAAGGATCGCACGGCGGCAGAGCGCTGCCGTTTCCTCCTTCCTTTGGCGGTATCGCGCACAGTCCTTGGAAAGAGAGATCCATTCCCGTGCCTCCTCCTCACGAAGAAAAACCAAGGTCTGAAGCACCGTTTTTCCAGCCGGGGCAAAGCTCTTCTCATGTGAAAATTCTCTGAGGGCGAGGCGCTCTGTACCTCTTTGTGAGATCGGAGGTGCGGAAATGATGCGTGTCCCGAAGGGTTCAATTGCGTCGCTGTCGCACACAAAGGCGGTATGCACGGCAGAAAAGATCGGAGTTTGGGGGTTCTCCGCACGGCGACGGTAGGCGCGCGGCATCAACCCCTCGGGCAAAAGCTCTCCGAAGGTAAAGGAGGGATCGCAAGCGGCGATGACGTAATCTGCAGCAATCTCCTCACCGTCGGTTGTGACGATTCCCGTCACCCTCCCGTCCGAGACCACGATGCGGGAGACACCGATGCCCGTGTGGAGCGTGCATCCGAGCCCTTGACAGGTGCTTGCCATGCGCTCTGCTGCCGCGCGTGAGCCGCCGACGGGGACAGAGCCGTTTCCCGACGTGTATGCCGAGTAGGCAAGCAAGAGGGCAATGGCGGAAAATTCACCTCCGATATAGTCGCAAAGCGCAAGTCGCAATAGCGGATGGCGAAATTTCTTTGCGACCTCATCCAGGGTTTTCCGCTTGTAATAGAGAAGGCTGGGAAGGTGGAGGAGAAGTCCCAGACGGCTTTGCACCGTGCTGCTCACCCCAAAGCGCTCCAATGCGCGCACGGTACGGATGAAGCGATTGATCTGCCGCTTGTCCGCGGGGGAAAGCGCGCGCATCCGCGCTGCCGTTTCCAAGGGGCTTGAAAGGAATGCAATCCGTTCCCCCTCGTATTCGCTTTCGTACAGCGCCTCCCTTCTCTGCACCTGTACGCCCTCTCCCAGCATCCCGACCTCGTGCCAGATGCGGTTTGCGGCATTCCCCTCTCTTGTACCCGTCAGCCAATGGATGCAATTGTCGACAGTGCATCCCTGCCTCTCCCATGCGGTGAGATTTCCGCCCATGACGGCATTCTTTTCATAGATCTCGCAGGAAATTCCCGCGCGGGCAAGATAGATCCCCGCACTCATCCCCGCGACTCCTCCACCGATGATGATCACTTTCTTCATAGCATAACTCCTTTTTCCTTTTTTGGAAGGGTTGACATAAAAAAAGGAGCTTATACAAAAAACTCTGTCTCAAAAAAACTTGAGACAGAGTTTTTTGTATTTAAAGTGTGGAATAGAGCTCATAAAGATCCGCGTACATGCCGCCCTTTCGGATCAATTCCTCATGAGTGCCCGATTCTGCGATGCCATCCTCGCAAAGAACAAGGATGCGGTCGGCATTTCGGATGGTGGTCAGACGGTGGGCGATGGTGAAGGTGGTGCGTCCCTTGGCAAGCTCCTCCAAGGATGCCTGCACAAGTCGCTCACTTTCGTTATCCAGAGCGCTGGTTGCCTCGTCAAGAATCAAAATCGGGGGATTCTTCAAGAACAGACGCGCGATGGAGATGCGTTGCTTCTGTCCGCCCGAAAGCTTGACGCCGCGTTCACCGACGTAGGTATCGTATCCGTCGGGGAGTGCCGTGATGAACTCGTGCGCGCCCGCCAGACGGGCAGCTTGCTCGATTTCAAGATCGGTCGCTCCCTCCTTGCCGTACGCGATATTCTCCTTGACACTGCCCGAAAAGAGGTAGACGTCCTGAGCGACCACACCGATGCAATCCCTCAAGGATTTCTGTGTCACCGAACGGATGTCCTTTCCGTCAATGAGAAGCGTTCCGTCCGTGATTTCATAAAAGCGCGGAATGAGAGAGCACAGCGTTGTTTTGCCGCCTCCCGACGGACCGACCAAGGCAATGCTTTCCCCGGGGCGCACCTTGAGATTTAAGTGCGTCAGCACGTTTTTGGTGTCGCTCTCATATCCGAAGGACACGTCGCAAAATTCAACCTCACCGCGCACGTTTTCAAGGTCTACGGCATTCGGAGCATCCTCAATGTCGGGGGCGGTATCCATGACCTCGCAGAAGCGCTCAATTCCCGAAATACCCATTTGGAATTGCTCGGAAAATTCGACGATGCGACGAATGGAGGTCAGAAGCGTTGAGACGAACATCAGGTACGCCACGTAATCGGCAGGTGTGATGGAGGGAAGGTAGGGGGTGTCAAGATCCATCATGAAGATTGCACCGATAATGGCGACCACAATATACATAATACCGTCAAAGAGACGTGTGGAGGAATGGAATGCCGCCATGATACGGTAGCGTTCCTCCTTGATCCGCAAAAAGTCGCGGTTGCCCTGTTCGAATTTTTCCTTCTCTACGTGCTCATTGGCAAATGCCTTTGTCACGCGGATTCCGAGTAAACTGTCCTCAATCTGCGCGTTGAGCTCACCCAGCTGCTGCCGTCCCTCCTTGAAGTTGTTTTTCATCTTGCGGCGGAAGTGCATGGAGGCAAACAGGATGACGGGAATCACCGAGAAGACGATCAGCGTCAGAGGAATATTGACGGTGCAAAGAAGAATGAACGCACCGATGATCTTCACTCCCGCGATGAAAAATTCCTCGGGACAGTGGTGTGCAAATTCCGTGACGTCAAAGAGGTCGGAGGTGATCCGCGACATCAGCGTTCCTACCTTCGTGTTGTCGTAATAGGAAAAGGAAAGCTTTTGCAGATGTGCGAACAGATCGCGCCGCATGTCGGTTTCGATCTTCGTTCCCATGATGTGCCCGACGGAGGTCATGTAGTAGTTCGCGGCGGTATCGATGATTCTCAATACCACGTAGATCCCTCCGCAAAAAAGAATGAGCCTCCAGGTCAGATGCTCCGCGGGATTGGGAGCGGAAGCCGCACCCGTCAATTCGCGCACGATCATCGGGAGCACCAGCTCACATACCGTTGTCAGCGCGGCGCAAAGCAGATCCAACGTCATTGTTCCGCGGTATTTCTTGTAGTAGGGAAGGAAGCGGCGCAGATATGAGCCTGTTGCCCGCTTGGTTTCTTTCTTTTTCATAGAATGCTCCTCACTCTTCGTTTTCCAGTGCCTCGTATAGCTCCATCAAGCGCTCTTCTACCTCTGTTTTGCGTGCATCAAGCTCAGCCGCACGCACGTAATCCGATGCAGCTGAGCCGAAGAGCTCTTCTTCGATGTGCGCAAGCTCATCCTCAAGCTCCGCGCACTCCTTTTGCATCCGTTCCGTTTGCGCCTTTTTGCGGCGCGCCTCCGCGTTTGCCTGCTTTGCCTTCAGATATTGCTCCTTGCCTGTGCTGAGGGGGCGGGCGGCTTCCTTGGGCTGTACGTCTTCCGCCCGTTCCTCGCGCAACGCTTTATAGGCTCTGAATTCTGTGTAAGAGGTTCCCGGATGCGTGACCTCATAGTCCAGAAGGTCGCCGTCAAACAGCTTTCCGGGATGGATTTCAAGGATGCGTGTCGCCAGCTTTTCAATGAGATAGCGGTCATGGGAGACGGTGATGACTGTGCCGTCAAATTGCTCAAGAGCCGATTCGAGCGCCTCTCTTGAATCAATGTCCAGATGGTTCGTCGGCTCGTCCAGCACCAAAAGATTGATGCTGGAAAGCATGAGCTTTGCAAGCGTCAGGCGCGCTCTCTCACCTCCGCTGAGCACCGAGACGGTTTTCAATACTGCCTCGCCCACAAAGCGGAAGAGTGCCAACGTGTTTCGAATCTCCGTTTCGGTTTTGGTCGGGTAGGCGTTCCAAAGCTCGTCCAGCACGGTGTTCTCAGGGGTAAGGTTCTGGTTCTCCTGGTCGTAATAGCCGATGACGACGTTGTAGCCCTCCTCGATCACTCCCGACGTGGGAGGAAGCTGTCCTAAGATCAGCTTGATGAGCGTGGATTTTCCACATCCGTTGGGACCGATGATCATGACGCGCTCACCGCGGCGGACAAGGAAGGAAAGATTCTCAAAGAGCACGCGCTCGGAAAAGCGCATGGAGAGGGAGCGAACGTTCAGAACGTCGTTTCCCGAAGCGATTGCCTCGCCGAATCTGATGCGAATTGCTCTCGGATCGTTTTCGGGACGTTCCACACGCTCCATTTTTTCAAGCAGCTTAAGTCGGCTTTCCGCTGCGATGATGTTCCGTTCCCTGTTCCACGCGCGCTGTTGGGCTATGTATGCCTCCTGACGCGCGATCTCCTTTTGCTGGTTCTTCCAATGCTTCTCCGCGATTTCACGGTCGATGCGGCGCTGCTCCATGCTTGCACTGTAGCCACCGTTGTAGAGCTTTGCCTTGTGATGCTCAATGGAAAGCGTTTTGTTGGTTACCTTGTCAAGAAAATAGCGGTCATGCGAGATGATCATCACGCATTTTCGGTAGGAGACGAGAAAGCTCTCCAGCCACGCGAGCGTTTCGATGTCCAGATGGTTGGTCGGCTCGTCAAGCATCAGAATATCGGGCTCGCGGATCAGCTCCGCGGCAAGGGCAAGACGGGTGCGCTGACCGCCGCTCAATCGGGAGACGGGGAGTGCCTGTGCAAGCTTGTCAAAGCCGAGCTTTGTGAGGATGGATACGCATCTGCCACGAAATTCCAAGCCGCCGTCATTTACAAATTTTTCATGGAGCTCCGAGTATTCGCGGATGGTGCGTTCCTCCCCCGACGAAAGCAGGGATTCCAAGGAAGCAAGCTTTTCTTCCATAGCGAGAAGCGTGGGAAAGGCAGAATACATCCGCTCCAGAACGGTGACGTTCTCGTCCTCGCATGCAAATGCGCCGTCCTGCGTCAGAATCCCCACGGTTTTTCCTTTTGAAACGTAGATTTCGCCCTGTGTTGGATCGATCTCTCCCAAGATGAGTCGGAAGAGAGTGGATTTTCCGCAACCGTTGACTCCGATCACACCGAGCCTGTCATTCTCCTCCAAAGAGAAGGAGACCTTTTCAAGAATCGGCACGTTGCCAAAATCAAGGGAAAGTCCGTTTACGCTGATCGCGATCATAAATCACTCCTGTGTTTGTAATCATTCCTATATAGTATAACGGATATTTCAAAAAAAGTCAATGAAAAATTTGTTTTTTCGGAGAGCCTTGCGCAGTTTGCTTTTTCAGAGCAGAGGCGTCCGTCTTGACAAAAATGAGGGGGTGTGGTATACTATCCGTGAAGAAGCAAGACAAAGACGGTTTTATTTTTGACCGTAACGGCATATGCTATGATAAGGTCAAGCCGCGCAGCTTGCAGGAAGGAGGCTTTCCGTGCTATGAAAATATTGATTCTTTCTTTTAAAGCGGGGGAGGGGCACAATGCCGCTGCAAAGGCGATTTTGGAGCGGATCGAGCATGAAGGACACCAGGGTGTGATCGTGGATTTTTTGGGGCTTGTGAGCGATAAGCTCAGTCATGCCATCAACGTTTCCTACGGAGGGATGGTAAAGCACGCTCCCGAAATGTTCGGCACGTTTTACAAGCTGTCCGCAAACGCAAGTCGCCGTTTTCCGCACGTGCGTTCTCCTCTGTATCTTGACAGTGCCATCATTTCCGCACAGCTTCGGATGCTCCTTGAGCGCACAGGTCCTTACGACGGGATCGTCGCCACGCACCTGATGCCCGCGCAAGCACTGGCACATTTGAAAAAGCGCGGATATTCGCTTCCCGTCACCATTGCGGTGGCAACCGATTATACCTATTATCCCTTCTGGCAGGAGGTTGCGGCATGCGATTATTACGTGATTCCCGACGGGGATCTTGCAGATGAATACGTTTTCAATGGGATGGATCGAAAGAAGCTGTGCCCCTTTGGAATCCCGATCGGGCTGCGCTATGCGTCCCTTGTGACAAAGGAGGAGGCAAGACGGCGATTGAAGCTTCCCAAGGATGCCACACTTCACCTGGTCATGGGGGGGAGCATGGGAGCGGGGAGCATGCAAAAGCTGGTGGATGCGCTCTATCGCACGCGCCCGCGTTCTGAGCACATGGTGATCATCTGCGGCAATAACCGCACTCTGCGAAAGGCTCTGGAGGCACGCTTCCAAAGAAGCTCCCGTGTGCACACGGTGGGCTTTACGACGGACGTTCCGCTTTATATGACGGCGTGCGATTTGCTTTATACAAAGCCCGGCGGACTTTCCACGAGTGAAGCAATCGCCTGTGGGATTCCCCTGATCTACACCTCCCCCATCCCCGGATGCGAAAGCGACAACTACCGTTTCTTTACGGAGCGCTTCGCGGCACTGGGGGCAAAAAGCGTCGAAGGTCAGCTTCGATGCGCTTCGCGCTTGCTTTCCTCGGAAGCCCTGCGTCGCAAAATGCTGACCGCACAGAGAAAGCTTGCCAAGCCGAATGCCGCACTGGATATTTTCAAGTTGATTGAACGAAGTGCAAAACGATAATAAAAAACGTACCGAACGCAGGATGATCGCGTTCGGAACGTTTTTTAGAACATGTCAGTCTTCCTCTTCGGGGAGGATGCTGTCTTCTGCTTCGAATCTTCCAAGACCGACAAGAGAATCGACGGGAACGGAGAAGAGGATCGCGCCACCGTCCGTTTTTAGTCCCGCGCACTCACGGATTGCTTCCATGATCTTTTGCTTATATTCGTGGGAGGTTAAGAAGAGCACGGTGTCGGTTTCCTGCTTGATCGAGGTTCCGAGAAGCTGTTCTACCTGCTTATTATTGATACTGCGCGTATGGAAT
Organism: Eubacteriales bacterium; assembly: GCA_045536125.1. GTDB lineage: Bacteria > Bacillota > Clostridia > Oscillospirales > CAG-272 > UMGS1865. The sequence goes on from JAZSMX010000107.1 coordinate 30,447, forward strand.
ATGGTCGCCCCCGTTGCGCCTGCCGCGCGGCTGCAATCCAGGACCGCATCTGTAAATTTTTGATTCACGACAGCAATGATGAGTTCGTGCATCTTGCTTTTCTCCTTTAATTTCTTGAGTTTTTGGGTGGTAGGGGCGTCATCGCGGTTCTGCGTTGTGAGAATTGCGCCGCTGATGATGCTTGAAATGCCCGAGAGGGGAATGGTAAACGCGATGCCGTTGCCCATCAGATAAAGCTTGAGGCGCTTGTTGATGGTGCGCAGAACCGTCCCTTCACAATAGTTTGGAATCAAGGAATAGACTACGCGCTTTTCTACCTCGTCAAGTCCCAAATAGCTCATATAATGCGACTTTGCCGTGCCGTATCCGATTCCCGTAAAGCTGAGCGTCGGACAGCATTCGTTGCAGGCGTCGGTGAGGGCTTGCTCGTTTCCTTTTTTGATGATGCAGACCAAGAGCTTGGCGCGCTTGTCGTTTGCGCTTTTTCTTGCCATTAACGAGTCACCTCCGTATCGTATTCGCTGTAATCAAGGAAGGTTTCCTGCTCGGAAATAAAGCGGCTGGCAGCTTGCTTGGATTTCAGCTTGTAAAGCACACCGCAGATCTGAATCGAAATGATCGGAGTGAGCGCCACGAAGGCAACGCATCCGAAGGCGTCGGTCATCACGTTTCCGTTCAGTGTATCGCACGCACCGCACGCCAAGGGAAGCACGAAGGCGCTCATCATCGCACCGCTGGCAACTCCACCGGAGTCGAACGCGATACCGACGAAGAACTTGGGAACGAAGAAGGTCAGTCCCAAAGCAATGAGATAGCCGGGGATGAGAATCCAGAGAATGGAAATGCCTGTCAGTACACGTAGCATGGAAAGTCCCAATGCCGCCGAAACACCGATGGAGAGCGTCAAGCGCATTGTTCCCGAGGAGATTGCGCCTGCCGTGATCTGTTCAACCTGCTTGTTGAGCACGTATACTGCGGGCTCGGCATTGACGATGAAATAACCGAGCACCATTCCGACGGGAATGAGAAGCCAACCGCCGTGAAGCCTTGCAAGACTGTCACCGAGCATCTGTCCGACAGGAAGGAAGCCCTCGTTGGCACCCGTGAGGAAAACGACAAGACCGACAAAGGTGTAGATCACACCGATGGCAACGCGGAGAAGCTTGCGTACGGTAAAGGCACGCGTGAAGAGCTGGAAGATCAGCGCAAAGGCGATGATGGGAAGGAGCGCAATCGCAACGTCTGCCGCGTGCTCCGCAAAGCTTTCAAGATATGCCGAGGTGATGTGCGACGTGGTGACGCTTCCCAAAAGATCCGTCTGCCGGAACAGGGGCTCCGAGGCGGTATAGGTCAGATCCTTGACGGAGAAGCAGATCCCGAGGATCATGACCGCGATGATCGGGCCGATGCTGCAAAGAGCGACAAGACCGAAGGCGTCGTCATGCTCCTCCTTGGTGGCTCGGATGCCCGCGACACCCGCACCGATGGACATGATGAAGGGAACGGTCATAGGTCCCGTGGTCACTCCACCGGAATCAAAAGCCAATGCCCAGAAGCTGGGATCGACCTGTGTGCAAAGGATCAGGGCAATGATGTAAAATGCGATGAGAAGCCAGGACAGGCTTATGCGGAAGAGCACGCGGAGCATGGCGATGATCAGAAAGACACCGACTCCCGCGGAGACGGCGAGGATCAAAAGCCAACGGGCGCTTCCTTCGAATACCTGATCGGCAAGAATCTGAAGATCGGGTTCGGCAATGGTGACGAAAATACCGATGAGAAAGCTGACCAGCGTGATCAGCCACACCTTGCCCGACTGTGCCAGGTGCGTACCGATCTTTGCACCGATGGTCTGCATCGACATTTCCGCTCCCGTCGTAAAGATGGAAAGACCGAAAATGAGGCAGACAACACCGAAGACGAACAAAAGGAATGTGGCGGTATCCATCGGAGTCAAGGTGACGGCAAGCAGGGAAACGATCAGTGAGATCGGCAAAATCGACTGAAAGGATTCCAAAAGCTTTGATTTGATGAGATTTCCCAAGAGCGTTACGTTTCCTTTCCGAAAAATAAAAGTCTACCTATTTATTTTAACACAATATGCTTCTGTTTGCAAGCCCTTTTTTCATTTGTTTACTGTAAAATCACACCAAACACAAAAAGGAGAGCGGATCGCGATCATTTTTTAATATTAACATTTTATTCATGGAATCTCTGCGCTTTTAAGGTATAATAAGAAATGTTGAAAAAAATCGAGATTTGTCAATGGGAGGAAATACTATGCTTTGGTTGAACATTTCGCTGTTTGCCGTCGGTCTTGTGGCACTCATTAAGGGTGGCGACTGGTTTGTGGACGGTGCGTCGGGGATTGCAAGGAGATTCCATCTTCCCGAGCTTTTGATCGGTGCAACGGTGGTTTCCATCGGCACGACGCTTCCGGAGGTTATGGTTTCCGCACAGGGGGCGATGAACGGCTCGGGCGGCATGGCATACGGAAACGCCATTGGATCGATCATTTGTAATACCGCGCTCATTGCCGCGCTGACCATGACAATCAAGCCCGGGCGCGCGGAGCGGAAACCGATGATTCTCCCCGTTATTTTCTTTGTTATTGCGGTGATTTTCTATGTTTCCATCGCATATCTGACCGGCTTTTTCAGCCTTTGGGTGGGAATTTGTCTGCTGGTTCTGTTTGTCCTTTACATTCTCCTTTCCTTGTGGCAAATGAAGAAGAACCCCGTCATGGAAGAAGCGGATTCTCCCACGGAAGAGCTTGTCGAAAAGAGCGGAAAAATTCCTCCGTTGGTCAAGGAAATTGTTCTTCTTGTGATCGGTGCGGCTCTGATTGCCGTGGGCGCAAGACTTCTTGTGAACCACGGAACTGAGATCGCAAAGGCGTTGGGTGTTCCCGATACGGTCATTGCCTTGACCTTTGTTGCCCTTGGAACCTCGCTTCCCGAGCTGGTGACGGCAATCACGGCACTCATCAAGGGACACGGCTCTCTTTCCTTGGGAAATATCATCGGCGCCAACCTCTTTAACCTTGTGTTTGTCAGCGGTATTGCCACGGTGATCAATCCGTTCCCCGTACCGAGTGAATCTACCTTTATGGGATATCCCACCTCCTTGGTGGTGGACATCCCCGTGATGCTTGTCGTGATGTCCATTCTCGTCATTCCGACCTTGATCAGACAAAAGCTTTCCCGCGTGCAAGGAATTTCCTTGCTTTGCATTTATGCGGCGTTTTGCGTCTTCCAATTTGTGATTTAAAAAAACGGGACTGTCAAATTGATACGCGGTTGACAGTCCCGTTTCCGTTAAAAGTTTACAGAATATTGAAGAACTGCATGCGGGGATATGTTACAATACAAGGTAGACTTGCTTTGAAAGAAGGTTTTGAAATGAAAAAAATACACGTTTTCCGACTTCTCGCGCTGTTGCTGTGTCTCTCCCTTTTGTGTACGCTCTTTGCCTGCACCGGAGAGGAAGACGCGGAAAAAGCTCCCGACGGAATGCAGAACGCTACCGCCGAGGGCGCAGACTACCGTTTGTATATTCCCACGCATTGGAGTTTGAACCTTGATTACGGAATCTCGGGCGGATACTACAGTCTCGGAACGCAGTCCAATATCAGCGTAGAGGCATATCCCATCACCGAGGAGACGGAGATGGCTCTTTCGGAGGCGGAGGCAGAGAGCGCCGCAGAGCGCGCCACCTGGTATTACGAAAACACAATTGCCCCCTTGGTGGCATCCGTGGCTACGGGCGGTGTCGAGCGCGGAGAGGAGGACAGCAAGTCCTTGCTCCTGGACGGTGTCAACGCGATCGGCTTCCACGCAAAGGCGACCGTTGCGGATGCGCTCATCCATTTCGTTCACGTGGTGGGAGAGCGGAAGAATACGTTCTACGTGATTTCTTATTCCGTGGAGGAGGCTCTGTATGAAAATCTGAAGGAGGACTACCGCAGCATTTGTGCGGAATTCGTCTTCTCGGATACCCTCTACGAGTCCCCGGACAACAGAAAGGAAATCGCAGAGGAGGACGGTATTCCCGAGGGGATGCAGCTTGCCTCCAACGGGGACGTTTCCTATCGCTTCTTCGTGCCGCTTTCCTGGAGGGTGGATCTCCATCAGACGATTTTTGCGTCGGTCGCGCCCGACGGCTCTTCCTCTGTCAGTGTCGTTCCTTATCTCCCGCACAGCGACGAGGTCATGAACATCGAAGAGTATTTCGAAAAAACGCGCGATGCCCTGAAGAAGGCTGCCCCCGAAGGGTATGAGGAGATCTCTCAAAAGGAGGTCAAGCTGGGCGGCGCTGCGGCAATGCAGTACGAATACCGCTATCGCGTGGGCGGTGTGACCTACTCCTATTTGCAGGTCATCACGGTCTGGCGCGGAATGTTTTACAGTCTGACCTACACGGCACTTCCGGAGCGTTACGAGAGCAACCTTCCCGACGTGCAAAAGATCATTGACGCGTTTGAGCTTCGGTAAGGAGTTTTATGAACAGAATTTATCTTGACAACAGTGCGACCACCGCACTCTCGGCGGTGGCGAAGGAAAAGATGCTTTGTGCGATGGAGATCTACGGAAACCCTTCCTCTCTTCATTCCATGGGGCAGGAGGCGCATGCGTTGATTGAGGAGGCGAGAGAGAAGGTTCTCCGCTCTCTCGGCGTTCGCTCCCTGCACTCCGAGGGGCAGCTTCTCTTTACCTCCTGCGGAAGCGAAGCGGACAATCTTGCTTTGATCGGCTGCGCGCATGCCAAGGCTCGCAGACACGGCGGCTATATCGTAACGACCGATTCCGAGCATCCCGGGGTTGCGCGTGCGATGGATGCGCTGGCGGCGGAGGGGTATCACGTTTTGCGGATTCCCACCGTCGGCGGTGTGCTTGATTTTGAAAAATATGCCGAGGCACTGGAAAAAAAGCCGTTTCTCGTTTCCATCATGGCAGTCAACAACGAAACGGGGGCATATTATGATCTCAGACGTGCCTTTTCGATGGCGAAGGCCTCCAACCCCGACACCGTCACGCATACGGATGCGGTACAGGCATATCTCAAATGCAGATTTTCTCCCGACGCTCTTTTTGCGGATCTTGTGACGGTCAGCGGTCATAAAATCCATGCGCCGAAGGGAGTGGGGGCACTTTACGTGTCGGAGGATGCCAAGAGAAGACGCGACATCGTTCCCACGTTGCTTGGCGGAGGTCAGGAATACGGCTTCCGTTCGGGGACGGAAAACGTCATCGGCATTGCCGCCTTCGGTGCGGCGGCAGAGGACGGCTTTCTTCATCTTGCGGAGCGTGTGGCACATATGAACGGTCTTTTGAAATACGCGGAGGAGCGGTTGAGCCGACAGGATTTGCGCTTGCATATCCCGAAGGGCGCACGTGCTCCGCATATCCTCAATTTCGCGCTTCCCGACATCAAGAGTGAAACGGCGCTTCACGCGCTCGCGGCCTACGGGATCTTTCTTTCCAGCGGCTCTGCTTGCTCCTCGCATTCCAAGAGTGTCAGCTCTTCACTCCTTGCCTTCGGTATTTCGGAGCGCGAGGCAGAGTGCTCCTTGCGAATGAGCCTTTCTCACGAAAACACCAAGGAGGAGATCGACGCGCTGGCGGATGCTCTTGATAAGATCACAAAGGGACTGGTAAAAATCCACAGATAACAATCAAAGGGGGTGTCTCAAATGCATTTTGCATTTGGTCGACACCCCCGTGGTTTTTGCTTGACGGCTCGACGCCGTCATTTTCGCCCATCGTTCTATCAAATTTTATAGTATTTTTAAGCGAAAACCGCAAATTTCCCGGCGC
>JAZSMX010000017.1:0-9926 GCA_045536125.1 Eubacteriales bacterium
TCTACCAAACCGACGTGCTTGCCAAAAAGCTGTTCCTCATCGCACTCGGTGTCATTCTTCTCTTTCCTCTTCTCCTCCCCATCGTCAAGGAAAAGATTCATCCGAAGAAGAAAGAATCCGTTGCCAAACCGAAAAAGAGTCTGTTTTTCCTCGGTGCTCTCTTCTTGACGGTTCTCATCGGACTTTTGATCCCCGCAACCTTTATTTCGGCATCCCCTCAGGAATTTCTTGATATTTCTTACTACCACAATCCGCTCTGGTATCTGGTCAGCTCCTTCTCTATGGCGGCGGGACTGTTCCTGATCTGGCTCAGCGTCTTCTACTGGCTTGCCACCCCGAACGGAAAGGTACTCTTTACACGGATTGTTTGGATTCTTTGCGGCATCACGCTTGTCAATTATATGTTCTTCGGAACCAATCTTGGCAACATGTCCCCCATGCTTCAATACGATGAAGGGATGCAATTCAGCACCCCGGAAAACTGGTTGAACGTCGCCGTGCTTGTAGCGGTCATCGCGATTTTCTATCTCTTGATCGCAAAATGGCAAAAGGTCGTGTCCTTCGTACTCCTGATCGCAGTCGTTGCGTTCGGAATCATGTCTACCGTTCACATCATTAACATTCAAGTTCAGATCTATGAAATTTCGGGATCTCAAAAAGGCGAAACGCCCTCCTTTGAATTAAGTCGTGACGGAAACAACGTTGTGGTGATTATGCTGGACCGTGCCATGGGGCTCTATACACCGTATATTTTCAATGAGAAGCCGGAGCTGCAAGAGCAATATGCCGGATTCACCTATTACGCCAATACAATCTCGCACGGCGGTTATACAAACTTCGGTGTTCCCGCACTCTTCGGAGGATATGAATATACCCCCGTTGAAATGAACAAGCGGGATGATGAAAAGCTGGTGGATAAGCACAACGAAGCCATTCAGGTCATGCCCGTTCTTTTCAATCAGCACGGATATACCACCACCGTCATCGACCCTACGTACGCAAATTACAAGTGGCATCCCGATATTTCTCTTTTTGAAAGACACGAAGGGATCAATGCCTACGTCAGCGAGGGAATCTTCAACGATCCCGAACCGATCAAGGCAATGGTCTCCAACAACCACCGTAACTTTTTCCTTTTCTCTTTGATGAAAGCATCTCCCACGCTGTTGCAGCCCTTGCTTTACGACGGTGGTGTATACAATCATCTTCAGATGCAATCGACGGATAAACCCATATATACCGTACAAACCGTCCCCGAAGGCTCTTCCACTGTTGCGACCGGATATTCCCAATCGTATATGAAGGGCTATAACTCCTTGAAAAATTTGAGCACGATTACAAAAATCACAGACGGTGACACGAACACCTTCATGTATATGATCAGCAGCACAACCCATGAACCGATGCTTCTGCAAGAACCCGACTACGTCCCCCAAGAGCATGTGGATAACACGAAGTTCGATGCGGAAAACGAGGATCGGTTCACGGTCAACGGGATCACCTTGAGCATGAACTCCGCATGGCAAAAAAAGCATTACCAGATCAATATGGCGGCTATGCTTCTCGTCGGTGATTGGTTGGATTATTTACGAGAGGAAGGGGTTTACGACAACACCCGTATCATCATCGTTTCTGACCACGGACGTGATCTTTGGCACACCGACAAGTTAAAGTATCACGGCGAAGATCTGTCATACTACTATCCCCTTTTGATGGTGAAGGATTTCAATGCCACAGAGTTTACCACCTCGGATGAGTTTATGACCAACGCAGACGTGCCTACCCTGGCAACGGACGGATTGATTGAAAATCCTATCAATCCGTACACAGGCAAGGAAATCAATTCGGATGAGAAATACGCACACGATCAATATATCACGCGCAGTACACTTTGGGACGTTACCCAAAACAACGGGTACACCTTCAAGGAAAGCAAATGGGCAAAGGTATCGGAGAATTTGTGGGACAAAGAAAATTGGGAGTTCTACAACGAAGATACGGTTCTGAAGGAATACGCGTTCCCGGAATCTTGAGTTCCCCATTCGGGCATCAAAAAAACACGTTCCCGACGCACCTCTTTCAAGAGGTACCGTCGGGAACGCATTTTTGTTTTCAAAGACAGATTCAAATATGCCGCGAAAAGCGTTGTGCATAGGAGCATCGTTTGCAAAGCTCCTCCTTGGCAAGTCGCCTTTGAAAGCCTTGTCGAATGCTCACAGCCCGTTCTGAGGAGAGGATCTCATCAAGCGGAGACTCCAATACGTTTCCCAAATTGACAACTCCGTCACTGTCCAAGCAGCACGGAACGACCGTCCCGTCACATAAAATGCCGAAATGATCCCCCATGCCGTAGCAAAACACCTTTTCCCCCCGGATCTGAGCATCCCGATCGGGCCAGATGAACCGGTCTCCCCACTCCACATAAATCTTATCTCCGATACGGATGCCTCTTGTATTTTCCATCCATTCGATCGGAAAGCGGCGGTGCAATTCGTCGATCACAAATTGGTTTAACCCGTTGTCGCATCCGCGATTCCAAAGGCGCAAAACGACAATCACACCGCGCTTCACGGCACACGCAGCAAAATCGCTAATCTCATCCAAATAGCGCAAGCGCACCTCTTCTCGCTCATCCTCTAAGGAATGCACGGAAATACTGACCTTATGAAGTCCTGCATCAAACAAAGTCTCTTTACGCGCATGCAACAACGTGCCGTTGGTTGTAAGAACGGAACGGTAACCATGCTCCTTGGCAAGTGATAAAAAGCGCGGCAAATCGGGATGGAGAAGCGGCTCTCCCATCAAATGATAATATACGTATTCTGTTTTTCCACGCAGCTCATCAAGCACTCGCAAAAATTCCGCTTCCTTCATAAAGCGAATCGGTCGTTTGTGACCGTGGCAAAAGGAGCACTTCATATTGCAAGCATTTGTAATTTCCACGTAAACACGCGTGTACATGTTTCCTCCGTCTCCATTCAAAAGGAATTCTTCGCTTCGTACATTGAGGTTTTCGATTGATAGCTTCAAGGCTTTTGGCGACCTTTGTATAACGCTCAATTTCAAAATGCGAAAGTTCCTCTTTCGTACTTTTTCTTTTCCTTCATTGTAGCATAAAGCAACGTTTTTTTCAATCCCAATATTTTATTTTCTGTTGACAAAAACGCACCCCTGTGATACAATGAGTTCAATGAAAAAACTTTGGAGGCATTCTATGAATCTCGCTATTGCACTTCGTTATATGACCGCAGGCACCGAAGCTTCCGAGTGGTATGTCCGTTGGTTCACCTCACAGGACTACATCCAGCTTTCAAAAAAATTCGGTGTCGGTGTCATTGCCGTTTTGTCAGAGGAGACGGTCGAATCCATCTGCCCGCACTGCGACGGACTCATTGTTCCGGGCTCCGCCACGGATATTCCGCCTGCTTACTACGGCGGCGCACCGCTTCCCAAAGATCCTCCCGTGGATGAATATGCCCTTGACGCTGCACTGATTAAGCATTTCTATGAAGCCGGAAAGCCCATCTTCGGTATTTGCGGAGGACATCAGGCACTCAACGTCTATTTCGGTGGAGGTATGCGCCGCATGCCCGATTCAAAGGCACATGAAAACGATACCGAGCACGCACACCTGATCAATATTGAAAAGGGATCCTTCGTTGACAACGTCTTCCACACGGACCGCACAATGGTCAACAGCCATCATGCTTGGGAAATTTACGGCATCGCACCCGATTTTTCCGTAGTGGCCGCAACAGATGACGGTGTCGCCGAAGCGATTGAATGGAAAAAGCACAATATCTTCGCAACACAGTGGCATCCGGAGCTTGCATTGCATAAAGAATACTCTCAGGAATATCTGTTTTTTGAAAACTTTCTCCACGCTTGCGAAAATTGTAAATCGTCGTAACCACCGAAAATATCGGAGGGTTTTATGTCAAAAAAAGAGCATGCTCTGCGCATTATGCAAAGAGCATGCTCTTTTTGTATTATTCCGTAACAAATTCGATCCGAATATCTCCCGTATCGGTTTCGATCTCACATATGCCCCCCTGTGTCGATCGGGGAACGTTGACAGATCCCGTATCACTCTCGGCAAATACAAGCTTTTCCGAAAGCAAAATTCCTTTTACGTTTCCTGTATCCGATTCAATACGGAATTCTGCTCCGTCACACCGATCAAGCACGGTATCTCCCGTACTCCGTTTGATTGTAACGTGTCGTTCCGCAATCATGTGTTCAAAATATCCGTCTCCGGTGTTAGCCTTGGAAAACAGATTCCCACAGGTCACGTCAATCAAGCGCTGGTTTCCTGTGGATGTTCGAATTTCAACATCCCCCTCACAGCGAACAGCCTCCGCATGGATATTTCCCGTGGTCGCCGAAAGCTTCAATTTCCCCACAGGTGCATTTTTGACTTCAATGTTTCCGGTACTCGATTCGATCTGAAGCACGCCGTCAACCGAGGCGGTATTCCACCGTACGTCTCCCGTAGAAAGAGCAATCCTTCCCTCTTCAAAATCGAACGCTTGTGCGATTCCCACGTCTCCCGTATGACTGTCGATCGTCAAATCACCGTATTCCCCCTCGGGAAGGTATACCGTAATCACAGGACCTCTGAAATTAAAGAGTCTGATATGATCGTACCATTTCCGATGATCTCGGATTCTGATATTCAAGGTTTCGTCCTCAACAAACACCTCGTGATACACCTTTTTCTCTTCAAAGCACTCCACTCGGACATTGCCGTCATCCGATGCAATAAGATTGATATCGGCAGTATCGGATTCAATCAGAATATGTTCAAAATTTTCTTGCACGTTATGAACGTTCATATCAAAGCGCTGCATGTCAATTCCTCCAAAATCAAAGCCCGCAAACAGCATACCGATTGCAAAGAGAATCACACCTGCACCTGAAAGTGCGGATGCTACGATGATACAAATCTTCGTCGCTTTGTTCATTTTTTACGCCCTCCTTCCGACAAAGAAGCTCTTGATCACAATCGCAAGCTTTTTCATCAAATACGCGCCTCCCTTGGTAGCTGCCAGGGCGCCAAGAAACAAAAAGATCGCGATTCCTCCGCAGAAGAAACCGACACCAAGCACGGAAATACCGTAAAACGGTTGTCCTATGCAAGAGAACAGAACCAACGCCGCCACACTGATAGGAGTCATCAAAGCCATCACTCCCATCACAATCCAAACGCAAGCGATCAGCACCCAAAGAACGATGCAAAGCGAGAGCAAAATAACGAACGCAGCAGCCAAAAGCGAAATCCAAAGAGGCGAACCGATTGCCAGAAGAGCAATTTCCCAACCACGCATTTTCCGTTTTTTTGTTTTTTCACCTTCCACCGCTCTATCCCCAAGGATTTGCTCTGCAAGCGAATCAATATTTCCTACTCCGGAAACGGCCTCTTCCTCGGAAAGCCCTTCCTCGATTCCGTCATCGATCATTTCTCCGTAGAAGGTCAACCGCTCCTCCAGCTCCTTTTTGGAAAGTCCCGAAAGCTTTTTTTCAAGAGCGGAAAGAAAATCCTTTTTATTCATGAGTATCCTCCTTTGTCACAAAGCTGTAAATCGACATCATTTCCTGCCATTCTTCCTTGAATTCCTCAATACGGCAAAGCCCTTCTTTGGTGATCCGATAATACTTTCGAAGTCTTCCGTTGTGCTCCGCGCTTTGAACCGTCAGCATCTTCATGCCCTCCAAGCGTTTCAAGATCGTATACAGGGTAGATTCCGACATTTCAATATACGGCTTCATATCCTTAATGATTTTATAGCCGTATGACTCACCGTTTTTAATGGCTGCCAATACGCAGATATCCAAAAATCCACGTTTTAACTGAATATCCATATATACCCCCCTTTACGATATACATCATATCACGAAGTATTGTATTTGTCAATAGCTTTTTTGATATTTTAAAAAAATTTAGAAAAACGAACCGTTGAAAAAAAGGAAAAGGTATGATACAATAGAAAGTGTCGTTCGACACAGCAAATTCAAGGCAAGGGGGACACTCAATGAAACGCGATCATGATCTGATTTTTGAAGACGATCATTTTTTAATTCGTATCGATCCCGCCCGTGAATCAGGCATTGATAAATTGGAGGATGCACGCCGCGCGCTTCACGAGGCGATTGAGATCAAATATTTTTACGAAGGCACCTCTACGCTTCTCATTGGAAGAAAAACCGTTGTAGCACAGGCGGGCGACGTCATCGTAATCAATCCGTACGAATTCCACGCAACCGTAGACTACGGCAAGGAAAAGGGGAAATATCATCTGTTTATGATCTCGCCCGATTTCTTTTCGGAATTTGAAACCGAGCTTTCGGAGCTTCGCCACCGACTTCTTTCGGGACAGATCTCTTTTACCACGCTGATTCAAAATGATGAACGCCTCTGCCACGTTCTCTCTCTGGCTGCGGAAGAAATCCAAAAAAAAGCCCCCCACTACCGTCTCGCGCTTCGCGGTCTTGTCATGGAGCTGTTCGCACATTTGATGCGAATCGGCATCCAAAATGCGCCTTGCGATGACGCAAGGAAGCAAACCGCACATCGCTACCGCGTCATAGAGCCCGCTTTGCGACGCATTCGAGACGGATATGCGGAGCATCTGAGTGTAGAAGAGCTCGCCTCCCTTTGCGCGATCAGCAAGTATCATTTTTGCCGCATCTTCAAATCGGTTGTTGGAATGACGGCACTGCAATACATCAATGATTACCGCTTGAGCATTGCAGACACCCTACTCAAAAACACCGATCATACCGTTCTTCAAGTTGCACAGCTTTGCGGCTTTGAAGACGAGAGCTATTTTTGCCGCCTTTACAAAAAGCGCTTTGGATTCACCACGGGAAAAAGACGAAGCACAGAGGAGCTTCCCTGAGCGCACGTTTTTCGATCCTTTGCACATAGAAGAATCCTCGCAGACAAGCACACGTAAAAAATTGCCAAAGCCCCAAAGGCCTTGGCAATTTTTTATTTTTCGAAGCTACGTTTTCCTCAGTTGGCAACGCCAAACCAGCGTCCTCCTTGGGATTTTTCATCGTCATCCACCAAAAGCTCCTCGTAATGCGAGGCAACCTTGCGGAACACGTCCACGTATTTTTCGATCCATTCCTGATCAAAATGCTTGAACCACGGAACCTGGAAGCACAGCTTTTCTTCGGAAGGTCGGCACTTTTCGTCCTCAATTCTTACGTCGCGGTCATTGAATGCGATGCGCGTCGGCTTTCCGACATGGAACAAATCAAAATCTTTGAAAAATGCATGCGTATGCAAGCAATAATTGCCGCCCTCCCAGCAACAATCAATGCCTTCGGCGCGAACCGCCGCGCAAAAACGCTTGACGGAAAGTCCACCCAACTCCTCCGGGTGGTAAATGCCGTGCGGACAATACCATCCCGCCATGTTAGAGCCTGTAGATTCATCTACGCGAATGGCGCGAAGTCCCGGTATTTCTTCCATCAGATCCCAGAAATAGTTCATCGCACGGCGAATCTCTGCACAACGCTCGTCATAATACTTAAGCTGCACACGTGCCATGGCAGTACAGAGCTGATTCGCTCTTCCCTTCATTCCTCCCAATGCGATCATCGCAAACGGTGAAAGCTCCGTGCATTCCTTGATGTAATTCGGATTGTTTCTTTCATAATGGGCAAACGCAATGGCACGCTCGTAGATTCTGCGATCGTCGGTGACCATCATACCAAGTTCCCCTGCGGCAAAGGACTTATAGCTCATCATCGACATTGCCGCAACGTCTCCAAAGGTTCCAAGCTTTCGTCCCTTATACATACCTCCCTGCGCGTGAGAAAGGTCCTCGATCACGTAAAGATGATGCTTTTTCGCAATTGCCATAATGCGATCCATATCTGCGGGATATCCAAAGTAGTGAACGACCATGATCGCCTTGGTACGGGGCGTGATACAACGCTCAATATCATCGGGATCCATGGAAAGGTGATCGTCGATGTTACAGAACACAATGGAAATACCGAGATTTGCCGCCACGGAAGCCGTTCCCCAATAGGTCTTGGTGGGACAGACAATTTCATCTCCCATGCCAAGTCCCAAAGCAAAAAGAGAGGTCAAAATGGATGCGGTACCGTTACAAAAGGCAAGTGCATACCGCCTTCCCTGATAGGCAGCAAATTCTTCTTGGAATTTTTCTGTAATATCGGTTCCCGAAAAGCTGTTGTTCCGAATGACGTCCAAGGCAGCCGCCTCATCCTCCTCGGTCATGATCGGCCATCCAAACAGGTGCTTGGTCGGCGTGTTATTCAGATCCAGCGCGGGGGTTCCTCCATAATATGCAAGCTCTGACATGATTTTCTCCTTTATATTTCGTTTGTTTCTGTTTCTCTTGAAAAACGGTAGATTTCTTCAATCAAGCGAACCGCCTCATATCCATCGCGATCGGTCACAAGAAGTGATTCTTCGCCCTTGATCGCCGAGACAAAATTGCGAAGCTGGAGCAAATGCCCCTCGTGGTTCATACGTGTGGGATCGGATATGAGCCCCACGTCGGGTGCTACGACACGGTCCACCAGCATTTCACCGTCAACACAAAGCTTTTCAATTGTCATATCCACAATGGTTGCGTACCCTTTTGAACCGTGAATCTCGATTCTTCTGGAAAATCCGGGATAGGCTGCAGTGGATGCTTCGATCACCCCAAGCGCCCCCGAGGAATATTCCAAGAGCGCCACCGCACTATCCTCGACCTCGATATCATGCACCAGCGTTTTGGTACGCCCCTTTAAAACGGTTGCGTCTCCTACCAGATAGCGGATCAAATCCACGCCGTGGATTCCTTGATTCATCAATGCGCCTCCTCCGTCCATCTGCCAAGTTCCGCGCCATGCACCGGAAGCGTAATACGAAGGATCTCTCCAGAATTTCATATACAGATCACACAAGGTCAGCCTTCCGAGCGCTCCGTCTTCGATCAGCTTCTTCACGCGCCTCACATCACGGTGAAATCTACTCTGAAAAATCACTGTGATCAAACGGTCGCTGTTTTCTGCCTCGCGGCAAATCTCTTCAGCATCCGCGCTTGTCAACGCCATCGGCTTTTCCAAGACAACGTGCTTGCCACTCTGCAGCGCCTGTATTGCCTGTTTGGCATGCAGTCCGCTGGGTGTACAAATGCAAACCGCATCAATCTCCCCATCGGCCAGCAGTTCTTCATAGGATGCGTACGTCCTCGCGCCCGTTTCCCTTGCGACCTCTATCATGCGCTGTTGCGAGCGGTCAAACACCCCTCTAACGGTTACACCCTCAATTTCTTTCAACGCTTGAATGTGGGTGTTGGAAATCACACCCAATCCAACGATTCCAAATTTTATCATATTTATCTACTACATCAAAGGTGAAGCAACCAGATCGCGTTCTCACGCACGATTTTGCGATAGTTCACTTCACTGATCGCTCCTATCTCTCTCATATGATCCAAAAAATTGTCAAACGTATACCCATCAAGGACTCGAACCTATAAGGTTTTGGGAGGCAAACGATTGTACAAACTACGTCAAAAAAACTCGCAATATCTTATATTGCTTCGCTTTTTTTCTCGGTTTCCCGAACCGTTTGCTCTCCCAAAACTGCTCGCACCCTACAGCGTTGCAATTTTCGATGGATTTCGGTGTAGCGAGCCGCAGGAAAGTGCGGACTTTTGGGGGCGAGCTACGGCGCAAGACGCGGACATTGCACGTTGTAGGGCTTACAGGTTCAAGTCCTTGATGGGTAACCAAACGAAAATGTGCTATATATCTCTGATCATATACAGTATATCACACCCATCCCTACATTGCAATATTCGCTTTTGTTTACTTTTGGTACAATATTGCTCTTTTTAGCACTGATATAGATTTTAAAAGAAAATCACAAACAAGAAACAAAAATCAAAGAG
>JAZSMX010000037.1:0-11281 GCA_045536125.1 Eubacteriales bacterium
AGGCTCGATCGCAACACGGATAACGGGTTCGGGGAATTCCATGGACTCAAGGATGACGGGATGCTTCTCATCACAGAAGGTATCACCCGTGGTGGTGTTCTTCACACCGATTGCAGCGGCGATATCACCTGCATAGCAGCAATCGATATCCTTTCTCTCGTTTGCATGCATCTGAAGGATTCTTCCCAGACGCTCGTCCTTACCCTTGGTGGAGTTGTAAACGGTATCACCCGCATTGACAACACCGGAGTAAACGCGGAAGTAGCAGAGCTTTCCGACGAACGGGTCGGTCATGATCTTAAATGCAAGTGCGGAGAAGGGTGCCTCATCGGAAGAAGGTCTTTCTTCCTCCTCACCCGTCTTTGCGTTCGTGCCCTTGATCGCGGGAACGTCCACGGGAGAAGGCATATAGTCGATGATTGCGTCAAGGAGCTTCTGAACGCCCTTGTTACGGTAAGAGGTACCGCAAACAACGGGAACGATTGCATTGTCGATGGTAGCCTTACGGAGAGCGACCTTCAATTCGTCAACCGAGATCTCTTCGCCCTCAAGGTACTTCATCATCAGTTCATCGTCGGTGGAAGCAATTGCCTCAACCATCTTTTCGTGCCATTCGTTTGCGAGATCTACCATATCCTCCGGAATGGGCTCGACACGCATGTCCTTACCCATATCATCGTAGTAGATATCTGCTTCCATGTTCATCAGGTCGATGATGCCGCGGAAGGTCATATCCTTACCGACGGGCAGCTGAATCGGAACTGCGTTTGCGCGCAGTCTCTGATGAATCATGTCAATAACACGGTAGAAATCAGCACCGGTGATATCCATCTTGTTGACGTAAATCATACGCGGCACTCTGTACTTATCAGCCTGTCTCCAAACGGTTTCAGACTGAGGCTCAACGCCTCCCTTTGCGCACATAACGGTTACGGAACCGTCAAGGACACGCAGGGAACGCTCTACCTCAACGGTAAAGTCAACGTGGCCGGGGGTATCAATGATATTGATACGGTTTTCTTTCCAGAAGCAAGTGGTAGCTGCGGAGGTAATGGTAATACCTCTTTCCTGCTCCTGCGCCATCCAGTCCATGGTTGCGGCACCCTCGTGAGTCTCACCAAGCTTGTGCGTCTTACCCGTATAGAACAGGATACGCTCGGTCGTGGTGGTCTTACCGGCGTCGATATGAGCCATGATACCGATGTTTCTGGTATTTTCAAGTGAATATTCTCTTGCCATAGGTTTTTCTCCTCAATGTTGGCACAGATCAATATCTGTAGTGAACAAACGCCTTGTTTGCCTCTGCCATACGATGCGTCTCTTCCTTCTTCTTGAAGGCTCCGCCTGCGCTGTTCTTTGCGTCGATGATCTCGTTCGCAAGTCTCTCAGCCATGGTCTTTTCTCCGCGCTTTCTCGCGAAGAGAATGAGCCAACGAAGTCCAAGCGTCTGGCGGCGCTCAGCTCTGACCTCCATCGGTACCTGGTAGGTGGAACCGCCTACGCGGCGAGCCTTAACCTCCAGAACAGGCATGATGTTCTCAAGTGCTTCCTGGAAAACGTCAAGAGCGTTCTGGTCCTGCTTTTCCTCAACAAGCTTAAATGCGTCGTAGACAATGGTCTGAGCAACGCCCTTTTTGCCGTCATACATCACGTTGTTGATCAGCTTGGTAACAAGCTTGGAACCATACAGCGGATCCGGCAATACATCTCTTTTGGTAATACGACCTCTTCTCGGCACTGTACTTCCCTCCTTCATCAATATTATGAAATCATTGGTACTCAAAAGCAACTTCTGTTAGCGCCGTCGGGGTAAACATAAACATTAAATTTACGAAAACACGTCAGACGGGCAAATGTGCTTTTTTGTGGGTTCGGGACGTCAAAGCCTCCCGATCAAAGAAAATTACTTCTTCTTTGCTTTCTTTGCGCCGTACTTGGAACGGCCCTGGTTACGGTTCGCAACGCCCTGAGCGTCGAGAGTTCCGCGGATGATGTGGTAACGTACACCGGGAAGGTCTCTTACACGACCTCCTCTGATCAATACCACAGAGTGCTCCTGCAGGTTGTGTCCGATACCGGGAATGTAGACGGTTGCCTCCATGCCGTTGGTAAGACGAACTCTCGCAATCTTTCTCATTGCCGAGTTAGGCTTCTTAGGGCTGGTGGTAGATACCTTGGTGCAAACGCCTCTCTTCTGCGGTGCAGACTGGTCGATGGCAGAGTTCTTCAAAGAGTTGAAACCCTTCTGGAGAACAGGAGCCTTGGACTTGTAATCCTTTTCGCCGCGTCCCTGTCTGACAAGCTGGTTAAAAGTTGGCATTCTTCAGTTTCCTCCTTCTTTCGAAATTTAATGTTTATATTACAGACACCCGACAAGCTGTCGCGTGAAACTGCCTTTGTGATTTTCTCACGCACCGATAGACACAGTACGGGCATAGAGCCGGAAAATACAATTTATTATATCACTTCCACCCGATTTTGTCAAGAACTCGCTATTTCTTCCGCCTTTTTCTCCCTTTTGCACAATTTTATCCGTTACAAATTTGATTATTTGCCACACATTTCTCTATTTATACAAAGAAATCGCCGCAAAAAGCAAAAAAAGAGACTGAAAAAGGGCATTCCCCAATGCATTTTCTACATTGGGGAATGCCTCAAGGTTATTTCTTTTCAGAAAAGCTCTGCGTCTCTGACGTTAAAGAGCTTCCCACTCTCCCGTATTGGCAAGCAGCTTTTCACGAAGCTTCATCACCGTCAAGGTCTCGGAAACGTCAAAATCAACCTCTTTCGTTTCATAGAAGTGTAGGATCTTTTCGATCAGGGTTTCAAAGTATCCCCAAGAAATTTCCTTGGTAACGGATTCCCCATCGGCAGTCTCGATCGAAACGGCAAAGGGCAACGTCTTTGCGTATACGGCGGTAGCCATACTGCCGTTTCCGTAATCCACCCGGTAAATTCCCTGATGTCCCTGTGTTTCTGCCTTGATTTTTTGAGCACCCGTGCCCATCAGCTTGACAATCATCTCCAACTGATGCACAAGATACTCGTTTGCGGAGCTTCCGCTACCCGCGGTAATCACGTTCTTCACGTTCTCCATTCCCACAAGCTCGGGACCGTAACGAAGTGCAGAGGTACTGAACATCGGTGTGTTGTACTTCTTCGCCAACGCAACGATCTCCTCAGCCTCGGCAGCATTGGGAGCGAAGGTCTTGTCGATGTAGGTGGGCTTTCCGTAAGGAAGCACACGGCGCGCATACGGCAGATGCTTATCGGGGGCACCGGGACAGAGGACCAACAAAACGTCGCTCTTTTCGCATACATCCTCCAAAGTGGCACAGCGCATCACACCAAACTCCGCGCACCATGCGTCACAGCTTTTTCCGTCGGGAGAATCGTCCAATTCACTCCAGGCATATGCGATCTCATACTCCAATCCCAGCTTCGCGCATGCATCATGAATCATTGCGGGGTAATTATTGGAGTGCCATTCACTCATAAAATAATCGATAAAGCCAATTTTTTTCATACTGTTCTCCTTATACTTCGATTTCTTTTTTCTGTTCGGCAGAGCGGTAGAGAGAATCAAGAAGCTTCATTGTTTCAAGAATGCGGGAAATATGATTGCGGTTGTAAATACCGGTGTCCACAGATTCAAGGAATGCTTCGTCTTCCTTCTGATACATATCGGGAATCTCATATTCGGGATTGAGCGTTTCAAGCGTCGCACCGTCAAAGAAGCGGAAATGCTTTCCGTAATCCAAGCGCGCGCCGCCCTTGTCCCCAAGGAAATCAATGAACATCTCGTCATCGGGAATATTCTGCGCCCATGCACCGTTGAAGGAAATACTTGCCTTATCGGTACGGATATAGCCCGTGATAAAGTCATCCACGTCATTGGTTCCGTTCTCAATATCCGCAGTATCCTCTGCCCACATGTTATGATACTTGTAAGCCTTCATATCCTTTGCCATTTCGCTGTAAGCATCGCAGGTCAGGTTCTTGACCTTTGCTTCCCCGAGAATATAAAGGATCAAATCAAGGAAGTGAACGCCCCAGTCGATCAGAACGCCGCCGCCCGACTGCTCCTTGGTGGTGAAAGCACCGCCAAGACCGGGAATGCTTCTGTTCGAACGGAAGGAGCAATACACGTGATAAATGTTACCGAACTTGCCTTCCCTGTTCCACTCCTCCAGCATTTCAACCGACTGATGATAGCGGTTGCAAACGCCGATGTTCAGAATCTTGCCCTGCTTTTCAGCCTCTGCAGCCATCTCGCACGAAAGTGCGTAGTTCACGGTGATGGGCTTTTCGCACATCACGTGCTTCCCTGCACGGAGCGCGTCCATCGTAACGGTATAGTGCGCAAAGTTAGGTGTCAGCACGAAAACCGCATCCACCTCGGGATCGGCGAGCGCCACACGGTAATCGGTGATGGTCTCTTCAACGAAGGGAAAATCCTCCTTGATCTTTTCTGCCTTCTCAAGGATGAGGTCGCATGCATACTTCACACGAACGCCTTCCATTTTGGACAGAGCGGGAAAATGTGCGATCCTCGCAATTCTTCCGCAACCGATAACTGCCAAAGTTTTCATTTTCAATACTTCCTTTCTCACAATCTGAGTAATACGTTCGGAAGCATCCGCCGCAAACAAACCGGGCGGAACTCCGTTTATAATCATACTCCAAAACGCACCTCTTGTAAATATCATCCTTTTGTATCATTGATATCATTTTTTTGTTTTTTTACTGTTTTCCAAAAAAATAACAAAGAAAAACTTGTTTTTTATTGACAAAAAGCGTTTTTTCGATTACAATGATCAAGGAAAAGGAGGGATTTCATTGAGTACGACCTATCACATCGATCATAACCATATCAACGAGCCGCTCCGCTTTGACCGTCTCTCCTTGATTCAGATCGGCACGATCCGCTGTCGCGAGGACGCGTCTCTCTCAAAGCACTTACATCGCAACTGGTTCGAATTGACCATCGTAACGCACGGGAACGCCACGGTGGTAACAAACGGAGTCCCCGTAAAGCTTTCCGAAGGAGATATCTATCTCTCCTTCCCTGCCGAATTTCATGAGATCATCCCGGAGGGGAATACCCCCTTGCACTTTGATTTCTTTTCGTTCAGCACCGATCATGCGCCGTTTCTTGAGGACCTTGAGTCTATTATGCAAAATTTCGCAGCTGCTCAGGAGCGTCTTCTGCACAGTGAAATGATCCGGGCTCTTGTCAGAGAGGTGCTCTCCCAGCTCCAGCTTCCCGAAAGTATCCCTTACCGCTATGAAATGCTCAGCGCCCAGCTCCTTCAGATCTATATTTCGCTGGTCCGTCACTTCAAGGACATCACTCCTACGGCCGATCTTTTCAACGCATCTCACGCCCGACAATTCTGCTTTTCCATCATGCACTACATCGATACGCATCTTTACACAATGAATAGCACGGGAGAGCTTGCGAAATTGACAAACTACAATTACAGTTATCTGTCCCACCTGTTCCACTCGGTCACTTCGCAAACGCTTTCGGGATATTTTCAAAAAAAGAGACTGGAAGCAGCATCTGCGCTCCTCAAGGAAAACGATCTTCAGATCAGTGAGATCGCATCCCTCCTCCACTACTCCTCCGTCTATGCGTTTTCCAAAGCCTTCCGCACACATTTCGGGATTTCTCCGCGTGCATACAGAGATCAATTCAGATAAAAACACAACGGGCGTTCACCGACGAATCGGTGAACGCCCGTTGCGTCGATTAGAATACGGAATTATTCGTACAGCTTGCCCATCTTGAGCAGTCTGTCATACTTCGCCTTTGCGTTGTTGCTTGCCTTCTCGAAGAGATCTGCAGCTCTTTCGGGGAAGGACTGAACGAGACGTGCATAGCGAGCCTCGGACTTGATGAACTCTACGTAATCCGCAGTGGGAGCCTTGGAGTCGATCATAAGCTTACCGGACTCAAGGGTGGGATTGTAGCGGAACATCTGCCAGTAGCCTGCCTCAACCGCTCTCTTCATCTCAAGCTGGCAATTCTGCATCGTGCCCTTGATACCGTGCATTTCGCAAGGTGCGTAGCCGATAATCAAGGAAGGACCGTGATAAGCCTCTGCCTCCTTGAGTGCCTTGAGAAGCTGATTCATGTCAGCGCCCATAGCAACCTGTGCAACGTATACGTAGCCGTAGGACATTGCGATCTCAGCAAGGTTCTTCTTGCCGATTGCCTTACCTGCAGCTGCGAACTGAGCAACCTGACCAACCTGAGAAGCCTTGGAAGCCTGTCCGCCGGTGTTGGAATAAACCTCGGTATCGAATACGAATACGTTGACATCCTCACCGGAAGCAAGAACGTGGTCAAGACCGCCGAATCCGATATCGTATGCCCAACCGTCACCACCGAAGATCCATACAGACTTCTTGGAGAGGTAATCCTTTTCAGCAAGGATTGCGGGAGCTACGGGGCATCCCTCTGCTGCAGCCTTTTCAAGCTCAACAACGAGAGCAGCCGTTGCTTCGGTGTTCTTCTCGCCGTCCTCTGCAGTAGCGAGATAGTTCTCAGCAGCTGCCTTAAACGCATCGCTTGCCTTGTCGGAAGCCATCATATCCTTTACCTTGCCGATCAGTCTGTCGCGGATGGTCTTCTGACCGAGCGCGATACCGAGACCGTGCTCTGCGTTATCCTCGAACAAGGAGTTGCCCCATGCAGGACCGCGGCCGGACTCACGGTTGACGGTGTAAGGAGTTGCGGGAGCGGAGCCACCCCAGATAGAGGAGCATCCGGTTGCGTTGGAGATATACATTCTCTCACCGAAGAGCTGAGTAACGAGACGTGCGTAAGAGGTCTCTGCACATCCTGCACAAGAGCCGGAGAACTCAAGCAGAGGCTGCTTGAACTGGCTGCCCTTTACAGTGCCGTTGATGAGCTCCTTCTTCTCGGAAACGTTTGCAACAGCATAGTCCCAAGGAGCCTGCTGATCGCCCTGCGTGGATGCGAGAACCATCTCGAGTGCAGTACCCATTTTTTCATTGTTGTTGACGGGACAAGCTTTGACGCAGAGGGTACAACCCATACAGTCAGCGGGAGAAATGGACATAGTGAACTTGTAGTTGGTCTTCAGCACGGGCTTTGCCGCGAACTTGGTAGCCGCGGGAGCGTTTGCAGCCTCCTCCTCGGTCATAGCGAAGGGACGAATGCAGGCATGAGGACATACGAATGCACAGTTGTTACACTGGATACAAGCTTCGGGGTTCCAGGAAGGAACGTATACGGCAACGCCGCGCTTCTCGGAAGCGGTAGAGCCCTGCGGGAAAGTACCGTCAACGTAATCGCTGAATGCGGAAACAGGGAGACTGTCACCCGCCATAGCGTTGGTGGGATTCACCACGTTGTTGACGAACTTCTCAAGATCTACTCTCGAGCTCTTGAATGCGGGCTTGGGAGCGTCCTCTGCACAGTTCTTCCAAGCTTCGGGAACCTTTACTTCAACGTAAGCGTCTGCACCTGCGTCGATTGCGGCATAGTTGAGATCAACGATTGCCTGTCCCTTCTTGATATAGGACTTGTAAGCAGCCTTCTTCATGTACTCAATCGCCTCATCCTTGGGAAGAATGTTCGCCAGAGAGAAGAATGCGGACTGAAGAACAGTGTTCTTAACCTTCGCGTTACCGATCTGCTTGGTAGCGATAGTGGTAGCGTCAATGGTGATGAACTTGATGTTGTTGTTTGCGATATAAGCCTTTACCTTACCGGGCAGATGTGCATCCAGCTCGTCCTGAGACCATGCACAGTCAAGAAGGAAGGTACCGCCGGGCTTTACGTCGGAGATCATGTCATACTTCTTCAGGTAAGAAGAGTTGTGGCATGCAACGAAGTTTGCCTTATTGATGTAGTAGGAAGACTTGATGGGCGTATCACCGAAGCGCAGGTGGGAAATGGTGATACCGGAGGTCTTCTTGGAGTCATACTGGAAGTATGCCTGAATGTACTTGTCGGTGTGGTCACCGATGATCTTGATGGAGTTCTTGTTTGCACCGACCGTACCGTCGCCGCCAAGGCCCCAGAACTTGCAGGAGATGGTTCCTGCGGATGCGGTATCGGGAGCTACGGTCTCCTCAAGAGAGTGGCCGGTCACGTCGTCAACGATTCCGATGGTAAATCCGTTCTTAGGCTCATCCTTTGCGAGGTTAGCATAAACGGCAAAGATGGACGCGGGCGTCGTATCCTTGGAGCCGAGACCGTAACGACCACCGACAACAGTTGCCTTCACGCCGGTCTCAGCGAGAGCTGCGACAACGTCAAGGTAGAGGGGATCGCCGAGAGCACCGGGCTCCTTGGTTCTGTCAAGAACCGCGATCTTCTTAGCGGTTGCGGGAATTGCTTCAGCAAGCTTTGCAGAAACGAAAGGTCTGTAAAGGCGAACCTTGATCAAACCAACCTTCTCACCATGGGCGAGCATGTAGTCGATGACTTCCTCTGCAACGTCACACACAGAACCCATCGCAACAATGACTCTGTCTGCATCGGGAGCACCGTAGTAGTTGAAGAGCTTGTAATCGGTACCGAGCTTTGCGTTAACCTTGTCCATATACTCCTCAACGATTGCGGGAAGTGCATCGTAGTAGGGGTTACATGCTTCTCTGTGCTGGAAGAAGATATCGCCGTTTTCTGCGGAACCGCGGAGAACGGGATGCTCGGGATTGAGCGCGCGTGCACGGAAGGCAGCGATGGAATCCTTGTCCACCATTTCCTCAAGATCCTTGTAATCCCAAGCGCCGATCTTCTGAACCTCGTGAGAGGTACGGAAGCCGTCGAAGAAGTTCAGGAAAGGAACGCGTCCCTTGATGGTAGCAAGATGAGCAACAGCACCAAGGTCCATGATCTCCTGCTGGTTCGTCTCTGCCATCATAGCAAAACCGGTCTGGCGGCAAGCATAAACGTCGGAGTGGTCACCGAAGATATTCAGTGCATGAGAAGCTACGCAACGAGCGGAAACGTGAATGACACAGGGAAGAAGCTCGCCGGCGATCTTGTACATGTTCGGGATCATCAGAAGAAGACCCTGAGATGCGGTGTAAGTAGTTGTCAAAGCACCTGCTGCGAGAGAGCCGTGAACTGCACCTGCAGCACCTGCCTCGGACTGCATTTCCATCACCTTTACGGTGTCGCCGAGGATGTTTCTTGCGGGCTCACCGAAAATGTTCTTATCGGTAGCAGCCCAAGTGTCGGTTACTTCTGCCATAGGAGAGGAAGGAGTAATCGGGTAGATAGCAGCCACTTCGGTGAACGCATAAGATACGTGAGCCGCAGCGGTGTTACCGTCCATTGAAATTTTTCTTCTTTCAATAGCCATTGGATTAAAAGACCTCCTGATAATTATTTTTCAGATACATAACCGAGCATAGACACTCGGTTACATTCTATCTCACCCTATATCATAACACACCTTCTTCAAAAAGTAAAGAGATTTTGTGAATTTTTTCTCAAAAAACGCATGAAAAAAGTCTAAAAAATACACCTGCACACCCAAAAATCATCTTTACAGGAAAACTTTTGCGTGGTATAATGGACTCAAAAGACAGTACTTGATGAACAAGGAGACTTTTCTATGTCCGAAAAATATTATTTTTTCAATTCACGCGTTGTCGCGTCCATGCCGTGCGACCTTGACCGTGAGGTTCTTTGTGAGCTTTGGAACGGATTTTGCGCAGGAACCGAAGGTCTGACCGTCAAGGAAGGCGCCGAACACAGAATCACCATTGGAGACGCAGAGCTTTTGCCGTTGGAAGAAGGAGACGAATATACGCTTTCCATCACCCCTACGGGAATCGGAATTCTCGCTACGGACAAAAACACACTCGCCCGCGGCTTTTCCGCGTTGCTTTTGCAAATCCGCGCAGTCGGTGGCAAGGCAGCGTCTTATTGCGCCCCCGTCACAAGAATTCACGGAAAATTTTCGGTGTCGTGCCGCATGATTCATTTTTGTGTATTTCCCAACACGACACTTCCCGTTTTGCGCCGTCTGGTGCGTCTTTGCGGAGTGCTTTCCTATACACACGTTGTTCTGGAGTTTTGGGGAATGATCCGTTATGATGTCCTCTCCGAGCTCGCATGGGAAAATGCGTACACCAAGGAGGAGATCGCTCCCATCATTCGGGAAGCACGGGCACTCGGCACAGAACCGATCCCCATGATCAATCACTTAGGTCACGCTTCTTCATGTCGCCTCGATTCCGGCAAGCACGTCGTTCTTGATCAGAATCCTGCACTCCAGTACCTCTTCACTCCCGACGGCTGGTGTTGGGACATCTTTTCGGATGCCTCCTACGAGCTGCTCCGTAAAATGAGGCGTGAGCTCTATGATCTCTTCGGTGACGGGAGTTATTTCCACATCGGTTGCGACGAAGCGCACCTCTATTCCTCCGAATACTATCCCTTGGAAGGTCTTCGCACATACCTTGAAAGGCTTACGAACGACGTAGTTGCGGAAGGACGCCGTCCCATTCTTTGGGGAGATATGCTGGTTCCCTACGACACGAATGCCGATACGGAGGAAAAACGTCTCGCCGCTCTTCCCATGGAAGAAAAAATGCGTCCGGTACTCCGTTCCCTTCATCCCGACAGCATCATTGCCGACTGGCATTACGATACAAAGAGCGCACCTGTCCGCTCTTCCCTCATCTTTAAGGAAGCGGGCTTTGAGGTTCTCGGATGTCCTTGGGACAAGCTAAAAAATATCGACGCGCATTATCAAACGGCAACGGAGTACGGCACGGACGGTCTCATGATGACCACCTGGCACACGCTCCATACGATCACCCATATGATTCTGTATTTCGCACGTAAATGCGGTCTCCCGACGACCGACTGGTCAGAGCATGCAGGTCACCGCAATCTTGAAATCGCAACGATCCTTCGCAAGCTTTCCGTCGACGGAACCGCCTCTTATCCCGACAGCGGCTTCTGCGCGCGCCAACTCCACGATACGTTCATGTGGTAATCCCCATGGACGGGCAACCGAACGTAGATCACCGCACGTTGTTTGCGTTGATTTCTTACTTCTTGCTGCGCACGTTTTAGAGAATTGCAAGCAATTCTCGGGCTTCGAACCGTTTCATTACATTCCACCAAAGGGGGTGTCTCAAATGCGATAAAAAGCATTTGAGGCAGTTCTTTTTTTGTGTATCAGAAAAAGATTTTGCCGAAGTAAAGAAAAAAGCCCCGAAACGAGGCAAAAAAGAGTACGACAAAAAGAGGATCGTCAAAATCCTTGTTTTTTGAGTGTGT
>JAZSMX010000161.1:0-47410 GCA_045536125.1 Eubacteriales bacterium
ACACACTCAAAAAACAAGGATTTTGACGATCCTCTTTTTGTCGTACTCTTTTTTGCCTCGTTTCGGGGCTTTTTTCTTTACTTCGGCAAAATCTTTTTCTGATACACAAAAAAAGAACTGCCTCAAATGCTTTTTATCGCACTTGAGACAGCCCCTTTCGTTTTACAATCGATCCTCTTCCGCATTCACTTCTTTTCCGTACGAAGCATCGTTGCGGATTGCCTTCAAATGGGCAAAGGCAGCCTTTTCCCCTTCACTTGCCAAAAGCCGTAACCATTCCTCCAAAAGATCCGCGGTATCGGAAGACATTTTCCGTCTTGCGTTCCCCCTCAAAAAATATTCGAGCGGTTGCGTGTCCGCATACTCCTTCCCCTTGTAGATTTTGCTTGCCGCAACACGGTCGCAAAACATCTCCTTGACGTAACGCAGTGGCATTTTTACAGGCTCGTACATTTTTGACTTCGGGTTGAGATCATTCCAATATTCGAAATGATGACGGTTTCTCCCTTTATGATGCATCCATGCCAGCGAATAGCCGAGAGCTTCTCGTTCCCCCTCGTTTGGGCTTCGAGTTCCCTCATAGTACCGCGCACCGGGAATAAATTCGGAGGGCGAATACTTGGAAAGGTCGTGGAACAAGCCTTGCCAACCGATGCCCGCCCGAAAGCAATGCGAAATAACCTTATGGCGGTGCTTGGTAACAGTGCGAAAATGCAAAAACGGATGTGCCATATCCTATCCCTCTCCTTTTTTCAACAAAAGTTCATTCCTCGATTTTGTAGATACGCGTTTCAAACTCTTCCATTTCAATATCCGTATAAATACCGTTGAAAAGGAAGGGCTGTTCCCCTGTTTCCGTATCGGTAAGAGCACGGATACGGCAAGGAAAACAAATACGCTTCTCTCCTGCACTGCGTGCATGAATTGCTACGTAATTTCCTCCCGCATAAATAATATCACCCTTCCGCGTGTAAACGTGTGCACCGGCAAGTGTTGCGATTTCGCGCATAAGATCGCTTGAAAGACATGGAAGCGTGCTGACAATCTCGCGGTAGCCATCTCTCTCAAACGCCATAACCGACGGCTTGTGATCATCAGCAAAGAATGCCAAAGGATACCCTTCTTTCAGCGTTTTTTCCGAAAAGCGTGCACACGCAACTGCCTCGTCGGGAAATGCTTGCCCTTTGAATATCCCCTGTGATTTTGGGGCATACGGGTCGTACACAGTCTCCGCCCCTGTCAGATCGTCGGGGGTAAATTGACACCAAAGCAGGGTTCTTCCGTTTTTGCGAAGCTTTTCATCAATTGCACAGCAAATCTCCTTCGACGGAGACAAAAAGCTCGACAAAATAATCAAGCGGTACTTGTCCGCATCAAACGAATCACACAAAAGATCCTTTGCCTCCAGCATATCCACCGGTACGCCCATACGGGAAATCTCGTCGATCTGGCGCTTGTTGATATATTCCGCCGGGGGATCGTTTCTCTTCATATGGAATACACCCGTTTCATCTACGATAAATGCCACGTCACGGTGAAGAGGTGCCGAGGTTCGCTCTTTCATACAAAGGCAAAAATCCGAAAACAACCCCATCACGTCGGGATCGTCAAATGCACCGCCAAACATATCAAACCACCAAACGGAAACTCCCTCAGTCAGCACGCGTGCAATCGCTTTTTTTACAGCAGAGAAGGTCAGTGCCTTGCTGTCAAGAGGTTTCCAAACAGGCGTTTTGTAGTAGTTGTTTTTGGAAACGACGTGTGGCAGCATCTCCCCTAAAGGGCGTGTGAGATGCGTACGGATATCTCCTTCGCAGAAAAAGAGCTTTCCGTGCAATGCGGCACTCGTAAGCGTTGCATTGTTCGACCATGCACCTCCCGGCTCGGGATGATTCCCCGTTGCCGCGATGAAATCCACGTATTCGGAGTCAAGCACCCGTGAGAGTGCAAAATGTCCTTTGTCGGGATGGATCAAGAAAATATTGTAACCGTAAAACGCCCCTGCTAGCCGTGTGGATGCCGAATGCTCCTTGACCGTTTTGCAAAAACAAACGATGGCATCGGCAAAGGTATCATTGGTATAGGCATAAAAATCAATAACGTTTTGTTCGCGTTCTTCATCACGCAGCACACCGCGCAAGGAATAACAACGTTCAAGAACACTTGGAATTTTGACGTCGTAAAAGGATGCAAGCGTTCTCCCCCAAGCCAAACTTAATTCCTTGACGTCTTTATATTTTTCCTCAAGCCATCTGACAAAGCCTTGGCGGTTGACCTCGGAATAATCCAGGCGGAAGATTTCCCCCTCGTAGCATTCCGGAGTCCACTCCTCTGTGCCCCCTGCGGCAATGTGATATCCTACCACACATTCCTTCCATTTGGAGGCTGCAATATGATCCATCAAAGCTCGCAAAGCGCAGGATGCATCCTCTCTCCATTTTTTTGAGGCAAAGGACTGGCGAAGCAATACGCCTTTGTCGTCCATACAGCGCTCCGTCGGATATTTTTCCTCCCACCAAGTGGGAACGTCCAAAAACACACGGGGGAAAATGTACATTTCATTTCCCTTGGGGCAGATCAATTCAAGATCATGATCGACCTGTGAAAAATCGTATGCTCCTTCCCCTACCCAAAAATGCTTTGTCATAGGGAAAAGCCCCGCAAAATCATTGATACCGTGATCGGGTGCGTAGGCGCCAAAGCTTGCAAAACGCACTCCTGCCCTTCTAAACTCGGAAAAGATACGCGCATCGGGGCGATAGGTCATAAAAGCCGTAGGCTCCAAGATTTCTCCGTTTACGTCAATTTTTACAAACCCGTCACGAATCACTGTTTTTGCATACATAATGGTATCTCCCTGAATTTTATTGATTATGTCACAGAATGATTCCACCAATTCTCATCTTTTTTATTATAGCACACCTCTCTTTTTGTGTCAATCTAAAACCGCAATTTCATGCAACTTCAAAAAAGCCGCCCTGCCGCAACCGACAGGGTGGCTTAAATCAATGCGGGGACACAGCTTCCTCATCAAGCACCGATCACAAAAGAATACAGATCAACCCATTGCTTCCTTCATTGATGATTCTTTCAAGTGTTTCGGAAAGCTTTTTCCTCGATTCCTCCGGCATATGCTCCAATTTTGTATGAAGTCCCTCATTGATCAGCTCGTAAAGCGACTTTCCGAACATATTGGATTGCCATATACTTTTAGGATCCTCCTCGAATTCCTTGAGCAGATAACGCACAAGATCCTCCGATTGTTCCTCCGTCCCAACCATCGGATTGATCTCCGCCTCGATATTCGCGCGAATCATATGAACGGACTGTGCTGCCGCGCGGAGCTTAACACCGTATCCTCCCGCTTGCTTGACGATCTGCGGCTCTTCCAAGCGCAGATCCTCTACGTCGGGCATCACAATTCCATATCCCCCTGCATTGACCTCGTCAAGTGCCTCCGCAACCTTATCGTAACGCTCCTTCATCACGGAAAGCTCGCACAGCAGTCCAATCAGCTCTCGCTCGTTTTCAACCGAAAATCCGCTCAGCTCACTGATCACCTCATAGTAAAGTCCTTTTCTCATCTGCAATTCAATCCATGCTGTTCCCGTACCAAGATCCAGAACCTTGACTGTAGCTTCCCCTGTGTATTCATTTTCCTTCATTCCTTCGAACGCACCCCTGACGTCTCCCGCACGCTCTACCAGCTCCGCGCAGCGACAAAGAGACGCACGCACGGAAGCACGGATTCTGTGATCCTCCGAAAGCGCATCCATCCATTCAGGAACGCTGACCTTGATTTCAGCGATTGGAAACTCTTCAAGCACAAGCCCGAGGATATGGCGAATATCCTCCGCATTCAGATCAAGACAACTGACAAGCGCCACAGGTACTCCGTATTTTTCTTCCAGCTCAAGCGCCAGAGTCCCCGCGCTTTCAGATTCCGGATGTGCAGAATTAAGAATGATCGCAAACGGTTTTCCAAGCTCCTTCAGCTCTTTCACAATCCGCTCTTCCGCTTCGATATAGGCATCCCTCGGAATTTCTCCGATGGAACCGTCCGTCGTAACAAGCATTCCAATGGTAGAATGCTCCGTGATCACCTTATGAGTTCCCATTTCCGCTGCCTCAACAAAGGGCATGGGCTCTTCTCTCCACGGTGTCCGTACCATACGCGGCTGTCCGTCCTCGATTGCTCCCATTGCTTCGGGAATCAAATATCCTACACAATCAATCATTCGAACACGCATCTGTGCGTTATGATCCAAAACAACGGAAACCGCCTCTTCGGGAATAAATTTCGGCTCAGTCGTCATCACCGTTTTTCCCGCGGCAGATTGCGGAAGCTCATCCCGCGCACGATCCTTCGAATATCCTTCTCCGATATTCGGAAGCACGACCTCTTCCATAAATCTCTTAATAAAGGTGGATTTTCCACTGCGAACCGGTCCTACAACTCCAACGTAAATGTCTCCGCCCGTCCGCTCGGCAATGTCCTTGTAAATTGAATGCTCCGGCATGATAAAACCTCCCGTATATCGCGTTGATACAATATATGGGAGGTTATTATTTTTTAGAACAAGCCTATTTTTGTTTTATCAGAAAATCAGACAATCCCCTTGGGAAGCCCTGTCCGAGCATCTCCTTGATGTCCGTCATATCCGCACAAATGCACACGGTAAGTGCCATTCTCAAGATAATCCACAACCGAAACGGAAGCATTGGAGCAAAACGCTACCTTGGAAAGCTCCTCGGGGGGATACCCTTCCCAACGCGCGCGCAAAAGACGGATCGGTGTGGCATGAGAAAAGACAGCAACGCATTTCCCCACGTTTTCTTTTGCAATACGATCCACTTCCCTGTAAATTCGCTCCGAAAGCTCAACCACACTTTCCCCTTCCTCGGGATGTGCGCGTCCGCAATCGGTGCGCCACATGTCGTAGCTTTTTGTGAAATCTCTCATGAGTGTTTCATAAGGAAGATTCTCCCAAGCCCCCGCATAGATTTCGCGAAGCTCCTCACGCGGAATAATCGGAACGCCTTGCTCCTTTGCCGTCGGAATCGCGGTTTGCATCGCACGGGTAAGATCACTTGCATAGATGGCATCGATCCGATACTCCGAAAGAAATTGTGCGGTTTTTCTCGCCTGCTCTTTTCCAAGCTCTGTCAAAACAGTGTCAGTGTGTCCCGCAAAGATGCGTTCAAGATTCGTCTTGCTCTGTCCGTGACGTACAAAAATCATTTTCGTCATTTTCATCAAACCTTCTTTCTTTTATGGAATAGCAAGGCTACAAAACAAAGCACGGGAAAGACCGTGGCAAACAAAAACGCCCACTTCAGATCTCCTTGCATCAGATCTGCGATCCCACCTGCCGCACTGGGACCGGAAAGGCATCCGAGATCCCCCGCCATCGCAAGAACGGCAAACATGGAAATACCACCCATGGGGAAAGCTTCCGCGGCACGGCTCAAAATTCCGGGCCAAAAAACACCGACACTCAAGCCGCACAAAGCGCATCCGAAGAGTGCCAGGGCGGGGTGAGATGCAAAGGCTGCCAATAGGTAGGAAGCAGCACAGCCGATACACCCTGCCAGCATCAATCTGTGAAGATTGATGCGTTCACTGAATTTTCCGTAGAGGGCACGTGCGCATCCCATCATCAAAGCGAACATGCAAGGACCTAAGAGATCCCCCACCGCCTTAGGAATTTTCAGTGCCGATTCCGCAAAAGCGCTGGACCATTGGCTCATGACCATCTCGCCGGCACCCGCACAAAGCATCATCAGAAGGAAAAGGAAAAACAAGGGCTTCCGAAAAAGATCGGAAAGTCCGAGAGCCCCCTCCTCGCAATCCCCGGGTAATTGATAAATCGGAACAACCATAAAAGCAATCGCCCCCAAAAGTGGGATGATCGCCCACAAAAAAGGTAGGTAGCGCCAGGAAAAATCAATATCAAAAAAATAAAAATAGAGTCCCGAGAAAAGAACTACCCCTGCCTGTCCCCAACAGTAAAAGGAATGGAGAAGGCTCATATTTCCCGATTTTTCATCCGTCGGACAAGCTTCCAGCAAAGGACTGATCAGCACCTCCGTAAAGCCGCCGCCAAGCCCCAGAAGCCCCACGGCAATCAAAAGTCCTATATACGGTGGAAGGAGAGACGGAAGCACGGAAAGACTGCAAAGACCAAGTACAACAAACACGTGCGCAAGCACGGAAAAAAGGCGAAGGTTCATACGCCTTGAAAAGCGCGATGCAATCACGTCGATGGAAAGCTGCGTAAAAAAATTAAAAGCGATCAATCCGCTAAGCTCGCCTACGGAAATTCCAAACTCCCTTTGAAACGTCAGATATAAGAGCGGAGCCAGATTGATGGATATTGCCTGTGTGATATAGCCGTTATAGCACGCAAGCATCGTGGAACGGTGAGTCAACTTCATTTTTACCTATAGCCCTCAATTTTTGATACTGATATTCTATCACAATCCGACATTTTTGTAAATAGGTATCCACAAAAAAACATTTTTCACCCTCGAAAAAAATGTGCGACATTTATGTCCATTGAAAATATCCACAAAAAAGCCGACTCAAATCAATTGAAAATTCTAACTCATATGCTTTTTCACAAATTTTTTTGCTAATTTTCGTCACTATTGATTATTTACAAAACATGGGAAATGATGTATAATATTATCTGCCGGTGAGCAAGCGCTCTCCGGGTTCCCCTTTATGCACACCGCATATACTCGGCGAAGTGTCAATCTTATGGCACCCCCCTCGCAGGAGTCACGGTGTGCAATTTTATTTTGCGGCCAAACTTGCATAAACGTATTTTCGGGAGTTGATAATAGAAATGCAAATATAAATTACAGAAAGGATGTTGTAAGATGAACAAACCGCAAATACTGCGCTGCTGCGCGCGTGAAATTCTGGATTCGCGTGGAAATCCCACCGTAGAGGCAACCGTTTTTTTGACCGATGGCACCGTAGGTGTCGCAAGCGTCCCCTCGGGTGCGTCCACGGGAATCTACGAGGCTTGTGAAAAGCGAGACGCAAACACGTCGCGCTATCACGGAAAGGGCGTTAAGGAAGCGGCGGCAAACGTTACAAAGATCATTTCTCCCGCACTTTCCGGTCTTTCAGCCTCCGAGCAAAACGAAATTGACAAAATCCTTTGTGAGCTTGACGGAACGGAAAACAAATCCCGTCTGGGCGCCAATGCCATCCTCGCGGTTTCGCTTGCCGTCGCCCGATCTGCTGCGAACTGGTACCACCTCCCCCTTTACAGATATCTCGGTGGCATCCAGGCAACGCGTCTCCCTGTTCCGATGATGAATATTCTCAACGGCGGCGCTCACGCATCCAACAACGTGGAAATCCAGGAATTCATGATTGCCCCCGTAGGTGCATCGTGCTTTTCCGAAGCACTCCGCATCGGATGTGAAATTTACCACACACTCGGCAAAATCCTGCGTTCTGAAGGCTTTGCCACCACGGTCGGAGATGAAGGCGGCTTTGCACCCAACCTTTCTCACGACGAGGAGGCATTGACACTGATCTGTCGCGCTATCAAGGAGGCAGGCTACACCACCGACTGTGTAAAGATCGCACTCGACTGTGCCGCAAGTGAATGGTATCGGGAGGACGGCGGCTATCGTATGCCCAAAAGAGGCAAGCAGTACACTCGTCAGGAGCTCATAGAAACCTGGGCAACCTTGGTTGAAAAGTATCCCATTTTTTCCATTGAGGACGGACTTGATCAAAGAGATTTTGACGGTTGGAAAAGCTTGACGGAGCGTCTTGGAAACAAAATTCTGTTGGTAGGCGACGATCTCTTCGTTACCAATGAAAAAAGACTTGAGGTCGGAATTTCCTCGGGAGCGGCAAATGCTATTCTGATCAAGCCGAATCAGATCGGAAGTCTGAGTGAAACCTTATCCGTTATTGCAAGAGCACGCAATGCGGGCTACCGTTATATCATTTCCCACCGCAGCGGAGAAACGGAGGATACGACCATCGCAGATCTTTGCGTCGCGGTATCCGCGCCTCTGATCAAAACGGGAGCTCCCTGTCGCAGTGAGCGTGTCGCGAAATACAACAGACTTTTACGAATCGAATCCGCGCTCGGCGGTGGAGAAAAATACGGCTTTTCGCTTCCGAGCGCGTATGCATCAAAAGAAGCACAGGAGAGAAAGCCCGCCACCGTAGGATAAGAACAGCAAGCAACTCAATTTCCGCGTCCTCACAAAAATACCGCACACTGAAATTCCCAAATCAGTGTGCGGTATTTTGCATTTTACAAGCGAAGGATTTCCAAACTTCTTATTCCTTCCCTTGAATTTTGTTCAAAAGAGGCTCGAAACGATACGTTTCTTCATCCACGTCGTAAAAATGATCGTAATCAAACGGAATGGTTCCGACCATACGGGAATCGCTTTCGATACAGCTTTTATTGTAGTACATTTTGATAATCGGAGAAAAACGGTTTTCCGCAACCACAAGATGTTCAATCAGCGGAATGTCCACAAGTGCCAATCCGTCGCAAAGCTTCATGGTCATTGAAATGTCGCTCTCTGACGGAGTTGCAAGACCGTGCGGATGGTTATGCACAAGCACCACTCCCGAAGCCTTTTTGGAAAGCGCACGTTCAATGATCGCTCTGGAATGAAAGAATGCACTGCTGACCGAACCGTCGGCGACGGGAACACATTCGATGATCCCCATCCTATTATTGAAAAGGATCATAAACAGGCGTTCATGATCCAACCCGAAGAAGCGAGGCCATACGTAATCCGCGATTTTTCTCACGGTATCGTACTGTACCTCTTCCTCTACGTAGGAGGTAGCATACATGCGAACCGCCGCCTCAATCAGCTTGATCAGCATTGCCGCCGATTCACCGACGCCCTTGACGGTGCGCAGCTCCTCGGGCTTTGCTTCAATCACACGGTTGAAGCTTCCGAAATGATCAATCAAAAGATGTGCGATTTCATTGGTATCTCCGCGAGGGATGGCATGGTAGAGCATCATTTCCAAAATTTCATGATCCGAAAAAGAATCGAATCCACCTGCGTAATAGCGGTTTCTCATGCGTTCTCTGTGATTTTCGTGCATGGTCATTCTCCTATCGGTTGATATAGTTTACTTGCGTTTCAGTTTCCCGACGACCTGGCCCTTGCATTGGATATCGGAAAAATCCTTTAACAGAATGGGAGGATATTCGGAGTTGAGAGACAGCAATCTGTCACCTCCGTAAGCCTTGAAGAAGCCGCATCCGTCCAAAAGGAAGATTCCAAGCTCTCCAACGTCTACACCGTCCGTTTCCTTGACAAGAAGCACGTCTCCGTCATGATACTTCGGCTCCATACTGTTTCCGCTGATGCGAAGCGCATAATCCGCTTCCGCCGTTTTCTCCGTATTCGGAATGCTGATGCTTTCAGCCGCCGTTTCATCAAGATAAACACCGACACCCGCGGAAACGGGAAGATCGTAAAGAAGGATCGAACGTTTTTCCGTACGTGCAGGAGACGCCGCATAACGTCCGCGAGATACCGCAGTCCGCAAAATACGCGTGCCTTCTCCCTGCTCCTTTTTGTGAGAAGCAGCATGCGTCTCCTCCTGCAAGGCGACACCGACGCGCGCAGCTTCCATCGAAATGACCGTCTCTACAAGCTCCTTCCCGAAGCGATCCAAAAGGCGGTATTCTTCAATCAGACGGATTTCCTCTTTTCCAAGCGTATAATTGTTTGTGTTTTCCGGAGTACCGCTGACAATGTATTCCAGACTGCAATCCAACGCACTGCAAATTGCTACAATATTGGAAAGCTTCGGAGAGTCACTCATTCCCGCCAAGATCTTACTCAACGTGCCAAGCGGAATTCCCGACAGCTCCGACAACTGATCGTTTGTCATTTTTCTTTCATTTTTTAAAAGCTTTATACGGTCCAAATAAGTTTCCATGGCAACCTCCGTTTTCCGATTACGGCATCATTATATCACATTTATTTCGCATTGTAAATAGTTTTTTGAAAAAATTTTTCTTTTTTTGGAAAAAAAGTATTGACAAACCGTTTTTTATCTGTTATAATGTCGTCACAGGAAAATTCCAATAATGGAACAACGGAGGACTGTTATGAACGCATATTACAATAACAAAAGAGAAATAAATTCCAATAACGATATTTTTAAAAACTATCTTTTAGGAGAAGCAACCCCCGCTCCTATGTGGAAAAGACGTTCTGATGCGGTTCTTGCCATCATCATGGCGATTCTTTCCATCCTCACGGGAAGTACCGCACGCCGCATTGTACGTGTCTTTTCCGTCGCCCTTCTTTTGGTTGCTCTCGTCGGTGTGATCGGTGCGGTTGAAATCGGAGCGATCGGCTTGGGACTTGGCTTTTTGATCGGCTCTTGTATTCTTGTCCTTGAATATCTTTGCCTTAGAAAGCACTGAATGAACGGCATCTTCGAGCAACTCCCCACCCCTTATCAAAAACAAAAGGGGGTGTCTCAAATTGAAAAATTGAGACACCCCCAAGGGGCTCGGCAGATTTAGGCGAGAAGCGTCGAATTCGGGGCGTGAGGCGTACAAAGGTACGTCGAGCCCCGAAGTCGGCGGTAGAAAAAGCCCGTTAAAATTTGGAGAATTTCGAAGAAATTCAACATATTCCTGTCTCATTTTTCGATTCTTCCGGAAAACGGGGCTTTTTTCTTTTTCCCACGGGCTTTTTCGTTCTCGTCAAATGTGACAGCCCCTTTTCTGTTCGCAACGCTGCTACGCGATGAAAGGAACTCTCCCACAAGCGAAGTGTATTTGATTATTTACGTATCAACTCAGCCAGAGCGTTCCCTACAAGAGTGGCGCTTCGCTTGGCTTCCTCCACAGAATTGGCACCCGTACCGATCTCCAAAAGAAGTGAATATGTACACAGCTCCTGATTA
Organism: Eubacteriales bacterium; assembly: GCA_045536125.1. GTDB lineage: Bacteria > Bacillota > Clostridia > Oscillospirales > CAG-272 > UMGS1865. The sequence continues at coordinate 10,940 of JAZSMX010000161.1, forward strand.
TAGGATGCATTTCTCAGGATACTCGGTCTGCAAAGATCCTTTGTTTCTTGATTTAAAGAGACACGCAGCTGCTCTGCCAAAGCAAGATTTTTCTTCCAATTGGGATGGTGCGTACCGTTGGCGTCACTTCCCACCACTGCCATAACCTGTGCCAAAGCCACCTCGGAATCATCGGCAATTGCGCGGACGTACTCCCCATCCGAGGTAAGAATCGCATCTCGGTGAAGATCAATCACGTATGAAATCGATGGATAAAGCTTCAAGAAAAAGCGAATGCTCTCGGCACTGCGTTGGTAGCTTCCCACGTTTCCGTCGGCATCGTGAACGGTCGTGCAATGAATTGTTCCGATTCCGTGTCCGTTCAACGTATCTTGAAGCACTTCACCGACTGCCACCACACTTCGTCCGACATCCTTCGTATAAGTTGCCTCCCCAACGTCTCCCCTGATCCACGTTGCCCCTTCTTCCGCATACCCTTCCTGCGTGTGTGTATGAAGAATCAGAACCACAGGATCTTCTCCCACCTTGCGCGAGAGATCGTAAGAAAGCCAGTCCTCACCGTTCAGAGTTTGAATGCTCTCATTGTTTATATAGCCGTCTTCCCCACGGTGCGCGGGAAAGGTCACGGATAAAATCGGAACTCCCGCCTGTGGGGACTCTTCAAGGATCTCCTTGTCCTCACTCGCATTCTGCGACGGTGTCTTCCCACTCTCGATGTCCCAATCCCCTGTTGTGCTTCCGAGCAAAACGTCTGACGAAAAATCCGTTCCCGCGGTTGTTCTCCCCGTTCCAACGTCTGTTTCTTCGTTTTCCTTCCAATCCTCCATTTCAAACGCATAGGTTACTGCAAAGGCGGCAACCAGCAATGCGGCACAAATCAGAAACAGAGCGAAAAAGCGTTTTCTTTTACGGCAATATTCCAAAAGTGAAACTTCTTCCCCATCACTGATCTGATCCCGTCTGATCGGATGCTTTTCCATATGATCCTTCCCTTCCTTTTATATTCCGTCACGGACATCATATCTTATGCAAGCCGTTGAAAAAATATTACGGCAAGGTGTGCATCAGTGTCGGTGTAAACGCTTCTCCGATGGCACTTGAAAGAATCTCTCCCACCCTTTTCGCAATCATATCGGATTCTCTCGGAGAAACGAAAAATGCCTCTCCCTCACACAGCACCCGTGCCAGCTTCGGATCGGGATGTTCAATCCCCGCTTTTTGCAGCGCATCGTATACAAGCGTCGCGGAATTGACGACGGTCGGCACTCCGATGGCGATCACAGGAACGCCAAGTGATTCACGGTTGATAGCAGCCCGATGATTTCCAACTCCCGCGCCCGGTAAAATCCCCTCGGTGGAAAGCTGAACCGTGGACGCCAATCTTGAACAGCTCCTGGCTGCCAGCGCATCAATGATCAATACAAGATCCGGGCGAACCGCTCTCACCGCTCCACGTACAATTTCAAGTGTTTCAATTCCCGTTTGTCCAAGAACCCCCGTTGACAGAGCCGAAAGTGAGGTACATCCAAGTTCACGGTAAACTGACCGCTCGTGTGTGCGAAGATGCCGCGTCGCGGTAAGAGCCTTGACGGTTTTCGGCCCAATCGCATCCGCTGTCAACTCCTCATTTCCAAGTCCTGCAACAAACACCTCAAAATCTTCATCGAAATTTTTTTTCGTCAAGCGAGCCCCCATGTCTCTGATTTCCTTTGAAAGAAGCTTGATCAGAGCATTCTTTTCCTCTGTCAAAAGCTGATCCAGCCGTCCGCATTCCAGTGTAACGTAGGATCCGATCCCGCGACCGATCCGATCCGCCGCCTCCTTTGTTAAAATTTCAGCTCGCTGAACGTGAAAAGCACCCTCTGCTTCCTCGGACGTTCTCACTCCGTGCTCCGCTTCAAGCGTTCCGCAATTCATGTTTTCACAAGCAAGATCGCTTTTTGTATAGTCCCTCATGTCTCTTTTCTCTCTCCTTTTACCTTCTATTCCTACTTTGATAAAAAAATTAACAAAATATACATCAAAAAATTTGGGAATCTATTGAAATCAAATAGAAAATAGTTTATAATAATAGAGTATATAATCGTGCTTTACGGCTCGATCGTGATTATATCTATTTTGAGGAGGTTTTCCACCATGTTAAAACGTATCTTTGCTCTCATGCTGTGCGTATTGATGCTGGTTCCCGCCCTCGCTTCCTGCGCCGACAGCGGAGATGACAGCGATCCCGGAGCTTACATCACTATGTATCTGACAGACGAGATCTACGATTTCGATCCTATCAACGCATACAGCAACAGCAGTACATACAACATCGTCAGCATGATGTATGATACACTGTTCACACTGACGAAGGATGGTGAAATCAAAAAATCGCTTGTAAAGGAATACAAGAAGATCGAGGACAGTGACGAGAACGAGTACGGTGTGGAGTTCACTCTGAACGATACCTACTGGAGCGACGGTTCTCCCCTTACCGCGGATGACATCATCTTTGCATGGAAGCGTCTTTTGAACGTTAACTCCAATTATGAAGCCGCATCGCTTCTCTTCGACATCAAAAACGCGCGTGCCGTTAAGCAGGGAGATGCCAGCATCGACGACCTCGGTCTTGAAGCTCTTGAGAGTAAGGTTTTGAAGGTTGTATTTGAAGGGCCTGTGGACTACGACCAATTCTTCCTCAACCTGACAAGCGTTGTGACCGCTCCCCTTTCCGAGAGTGCGGTTTCCAAGGACAGCGACTGGGCAAAGAAGAGCGCAACCATCCGTACGAGCGGTCCTTACAAGCTCGGTAAAACCACGTACACCAACACAACCGACAGCGACACTCCCGACACCTTTGATAAATACGCGTATGACGCTAAGGGCAACTTAGTTCCTCCCACAAGCGATTCCAACAACGCATTTGAAAAGACGCTCACCAACTTTATTCTGGAGCGCAACCGTTACTACTACCGCAATGACGCGACCGATGCAATCAAGTCCTCCGTTACGAACTATCGAATCCTTGTAGACTGCACAAAGTCTGCAGAGGAGATCATGGATGAGTATAAGGCCGGCAAGATCTTCTACATCGGAGACATCCCCTACTCTGTCAGAGGCAATGAGGATTATGCGGATCTTCTTGACACTGCAACCGTCAGAGATTCTCTCTCCACTCTCGTCTTCTACTTGAATCAGAATGCTCTGATCGATGACGGAGCAGAGGGTGCTACTCTCTTCAAGGACAAGAACGTTCGCAAAGCACTTTCCCTTGCAATTGACCGTGAAAAGATCGCGTCCATGCTCGTCTACGCAGAAGCAGCAACCGGTCTTGTTCCGAACGGTGTCATCTCTTCCTATCAGAAGAAGAAATCGGAAAGCTTCCGCACCGATGACAATGCACTTCTTTCCGCTTCGGCAGATATGAAGGCAGCAAAGGCACTTCTCAAGGATATTACTCCTTCCGACTACAGCTTCTCCATCACCGTTGCGAAATACGACAAGAAAAACGTTGCCGTTGCCAATGAAATCAAGAAGGCATGGGGCAGCGACGGACTCGGCTTCAACGTCACGGTGAAAGAAGTAACCACCATTCAGAACAACGATATTCTGAAGCTGATCGGTGCTGCATCCGAAGACGTTTGTGACGATCAGTTCACAGAAGCGCTTCAGATGGCAGATTACGAGGTAATTCTTGCAGATTCCGTTTCTTACTCCGCGGATGCATTTGCAACGTTGGCTTGCTACGCAAAGCCCTTCTCCGGAATGCCCGTTGACATGGATTCCACCGATTATGCATTGGTTCCTCATCGCACCGGATATGACAGCGCCGATTACAACAACTTGATCGAGGCAATCTATTACATTCCTTACTTTGAAGAAATGGATCGCGACGGTTCTTCCTTCTCCGAGCTTTACCACGCGAAGGGTGAATATGAAGCACTCTACGATGCAATCGAAGAGATTTACGACACTCACGGAATCGAAACCACCACAGACAGCAAAAAGTGGGCTGCACAGAAGGCAGAGCTTCTGGAAGCAGCAGAAGAACTCCTCCTTGAAGATATGCCTGTGATCCCCGTGGTCTTCAACAAGGATGCCATTCTCGTTTCCGAAGAGCTGACCAACGTAGATTCCACCTTCTACATTCCCGCGTCCTTTACCAAAACCGATCTGAAGGATTATCAGAAATATTCTTACAAGGACGCTAATGACAACTCTATTTCCATCTTCGCTTCCTTCCCCGAAATCCTTTGGGATAAGGTTGAAGAATAATCAACACATACAAAAAGGTCTGAACCACCGCGGTTCAGACCTTTTTGTATGTATTGCAACGACTGTTTTAAATCGTCTCGTAGATTTTTTTCATTCGGAGAAGCATTTCGTTAAATTGCTCGCATTCGTGTGGTCCCCCCTCAAAGCTCATCGCCCGATCGTATCCGATGCTCTTGAGCTTTTTGATGCAATCCTCAAAGAATGCCCAATCCTCCTCCGTGGTAGGTCGGGTACGCGTGTTTGCGGTTGCAATGTGAGTGTGATACAAAAGATCCTTGTTTTGTTCAATCGTTGAAAAATCCTCTCCGTTAGCGGAAAAATGATAAAAATCAACAAGAAGCTTGAAATTATCTCTGTTGACCGTGCGACAATATTCAGCCCCTTCCGCAAATGTATTGACAATATTGACTTCTTCGAAGCGCAAGGGCTCAACCACAACCGTCTGTCCAAGCGGCTTTGCAATATCGGACATCAGATTTCCAAGCTCATAAAGCTGATCCCATGCCTTTTCCCGCGAAAATCCGTCCGGAACGCGCTTTGCTTTTCCGGAACCGAATACCAATACAGACACCTTCAGTTCGGCAAGTCGGTAGAAAATCTGATCACAGTAAGCGCGCACGGCATCCCAATTCACGTCTCCGGTCAAGCGAAGATCCTGTGGAAACAGTCCGTTTGAGCTGTACGTTGTAAACCATCCGTCCTCCACCGCTTTTTTCAAGTGATCTAAGCGCTCTTTTTCAAGATCCACGAGATCCCACGCCGCGATCTCCACAAAATCCGTATGCTTTGGATAAGCCTCCTGTGCTTTTTCAAAATTGATACATGCACCAAATTTCATAGTATTCTCCTTATGGATTCATACCAAAGTATTTTACAGAGTTATAGTAAGAAATATCACGAACAACGGTTCCTACCGTCTCTATATCCGCAGTCATTTCTCCCGCCTCCATCATTTCTCCAAAATATGAGCAAAGAATGCGACGGAAATAATGATGTCTGGGATAGGACAGAAGTGAGCGGCTATCGGTCAGCATTCCCACAAAAGCACCGATGTGTCCCGTCGCAGTCAAATCTCTCAAATGCTGCTCCATTCCGACTTTGTTATCAAGGAACCACCAAGCGGGACCGTACTGCAGCTTCCCACGCGCTTCGCTTCCCTGGAAGCAACCGATGAGCGTCATGATCTCCGTATTCATTTTCGGATTCAGGTTGAATACGATGGTCTTCGGAAGCGAGCCTTCCCCGTACAAGCGATCAAAGAGACGAGACATCAGCGTTGTACTGTCGGTATCCGAAATACTGTCAAAGCCCGTATCCAAACCAAGGTGCGAAAGCATCACGGAATTGTTGTTTCGCATCGCTCCGATATGAAGCTCGGTGGCAACGTCATATTTTGCATACAGCTTCATCAGGTAGTAAGTAAGGTATCCCTTGAAGCACTCGGTCTCCTTTTCCGTAGGCCGTCCTCCCGAAAGAACGGATAAGAGCACCTTCTCCGCCTCCTCGGGTGTTGTGATCGGGAGAACACGCTCCAATGCGATATCGCTGGCGCGGGCACCCACACGCAAAAACTCACGCAAACGCAATTCCAATGCCTCTTCCAAGGCACGAATGCTTGTAATCGGGTGCGTAAGAGCCTCCAGCTTTCCTAAAAATTCACGGTAAGCGGGCGCATCAATGTTCATAATCTTGTCCGCACGGAAGGCGGGATGCACCGTAAAACGGTATCCCTTTTTGGCAATCTCTTCAAAAACGCTAAGATCGTCAAACACCTCATTCGTGGTATACAGGTGGCGTACGTTGGAGACCTCAATCAAAGAAGAAGGAGTAACCTTGTGATCACGGATATATGCGTTACACTCTTCCCAGATTCCTTCTGCGTTCGCTTCATTGATTTCCTTGGTACAACCGAAAAACGTTTCCAATTCCACCTGAGACCAATGGTAGAGCGGATTTCCAAACGCAGTCGCCAATGCCTTACAGTAAGCCAAAAACTTTCCTTGTTGGAACGATTTCCTGTAATGAATTCTTCATCTACCCCGTAATTTCTCATCAATCTCCACTTGTAATGATCTCCCGCAAGCCAGATTTCAAAGACGTCCGAAAACGGACGGTTTTCGAGGATCTGACGCTCGGGAAGATGGCAGTGATAATCAAAGATCGGAGCGTCCTTGGCAAACTCCGTATAAAGTCTCTCAGCCGTTTTGTTCTTCAACAAAAAATCTTTTTGAATATAACTCATCCGCAACTCCTTACCAACCAAGCTTTTCGGTCACTCTCAATATTTCTCCCCAAACGATATCCTCGCACCACCAGTGCTCGCGAGGTGTTACTGTCAAGCTGCATGCATCGGAAGCATCTTCCTTGGCATAGATCTGCTCTACAGTGGCATATCCCTCTCGGACTCCCGTAATCGGGAAGATATTGTCATTGACACCCGCAATGACCGAGAGGTGTCTCGGAGCAATCAGACAAGCGAGATCCTGCATATCGAAATAGCGATATGCCGAGGGAATATAGTTACAGGAGCAATGGAACATCGCAAGAATGGAAGGTCCGTAGGGGCAGAAAGCACAGCTCGGTGCGCAAATCTTGATTCTTTCATCATAGCATGCGGAGTAAAAGGATGCGGTTCCGCCACCGGAGTTTCCTGTGATCAGCACCTTCTCCGTATCGCATACGGGAAATGCGGATTCCAAAAGATCAATGGCACGGTGAACGTCCCAGACTCGCTCTGCAAGAATCGTACGTCCCATTAAAAGTGCCTGCATAGCCGTATAGGTACAGGAGCGATAGCAATCCGCTTCCGTCGCTCTCGGGCGGCGCTCACCCATTCCGCGTTGCTCAATACACAGCGTTGCAAATCCACGACGTACCGCTTGCAAACCAAACTCACCGCGCGGATGATAGTCGATATCCTCGAGATATTTGAACTGTCCTACGGAATTATGGAACCCCGTAGAATGTCCCTGCAACGTGATAGCAACCGGATATTTTTCCTTTGCATCGTCCGGGATCAGCAAGAAACACGGAACACGGTATCCCTCTTCGCTCCGGAAGGTAAAGCGTGTTTCCGTATAGCCCTCCTTCTTTTTCGTGTATTCAATCTCAAGTGCAAGATCACACTTTCCCGCAGCCTCGATCAGATCAAGTCCCGACAGCTCCTTGAATTTTGCGCGGACACTTTCCTTCCATGCGGTATAGTCCCCATTGGGATCATACTTCAAGGCTTGCTTCATTGCTTTTGCAAGTTCACCGTGCAACGGTTCTTCCGCATACTCATAAGCATTTTTTAAATTTGACGTGTCCATAAACATTTTCTCCTTATCGGTTTGTAGCATAATATTTTCAAAAATCCAGTATATCGGCACTCACACGTGCAATTTGTCTGATACCGTTGTGCACGGTATCAAAGCTGATGTAGCTTCCGTTGCATATAAACCTTGCGTGCAGATCACAGCGGATATCCCAATTCCCATTGGGGGTGTAGGTGGCAGCGCGGAACAATTCACAGCACTCGCCCGAGGAAAGACTGTATGCCATCAAACATCGATATCCGTCGATCGGATAACCGTCGCCAATGATGTATTTTTTGTCGGGTGATACGTTACAGTGAATATCCGGGTTGTAATTTCCGTAAAAATACGGCATATCATACTCTGTTGCGGAAGAATCGGTAACGCAAAGGCTGTATAGACTCTTTTTGTCATTCACTGTACAATGCGCCAGAATATGGTCGGCATCCACCCAGAAATAGTGGGAGACGTAGGTTTTTTCAAGAACGGTATGCACGTTTCCCTCCAAATCTCCGATCATCATGGAAGTCAACCAAGGAACTTCATTCGTCCCGAAATTTCGCACCAGCATCACAAAACGGTCAGATGCTGTGTTAAAGGTGATGTGATTGACAAGAATCTTTGAAATTTCCGTGTCAAAGCCGGAGGCGTGTGCCATGTCCTTGTAGGAACAGATCAGCTTGGAGGTTCCGCTTTCCATATCCACAAGAAATACACCGTCTGTTTCGGGAGCATGCTCCCCACTTCCAAGATCCCCAAATCCCGCATAGCCGTATCCCGGACGAAAATCGTAAATGCGACCGAAATTGATCGCAAGTCCCATTTTCCCATCGGGTGAGAGGCAAGCCAGAGCGCGCTCGGTATATTTTTTCTCCCCCGTTTGATAATTGTGCATCACGGAAAGAAATCGTCCGTCAAGACACACGTTATAAAGTACGGTGTCTTCCAGCGTCGGATGATATTGAAGCATCGCTCCTTGCTGAAAATTCCATGCGGTGGTTTCTCCGAATTTGTAAAATACACCGTTTTCCAAATATCCCAGCTCGCACACGTCCGCTTCGGTCGGCAACCGATCCTCAAAATCAACGCGATGACACAAATGACGACCGCGCGCATCCGTAGCTCGCATATCATAGTATCCAAAGAAATAATGAGCACCGTCATTCGGAGTTATTATTTCACAATCCTTACAGAACGAACTGATAAAATTCATTATCTCACTCCTTTTCAAAGTGTAACGCCGTCCTTGAAAATAGCAATTTCTCCAAACCCCTTTTCTTCCGCAAGTGTCCGTTTTCCATCGGAAACTTCTATGCAAAGTGCCAAAAGCTCCTCTGCCATTGCATCCATATCCCCGAGAGCGAGAAGCCTTCCCGCATCAAAATCAATCCAATGTGGCTTTTTCATCGCAAGAGGTGTGTTGGTGGAAATTTTCAGTGTAGGGATCACCGAGGAAAGCGGTGTCCCTCTTCCCGTTGTAAAGAGGATCAGATGCGCCCCGGAGGCAGCAAGATCGGTTACTGCCACCATATCGTTTCCCGGTCCGTTGACAAGATAAAGACCGCCCGAAGCATTCGGAAGCTCACCGAAATCCAACGCGCCGCACAAAGGAAGCTGTCCCGCTTTTTGCACACATCCGAGAGATTTCTCCTCAAGCGTCGTAATTCCCCCTTCGATATTTCCCGGTGAGGGATTGTCAGCAATGCCTTCACCGTGTGCGATGAAATAGGCGCGAAACGCTCGGATCATTTCAGCCGCAGATTCAAACGCCTCACGGTCACGCGCGCGAGAAAGCAGAAGCTGCTCCGCACCGAAGACCTCGGGCAGCTCACTCATAAGAACCGTTCCACCGTATCTTCCGAAGAGCTCCATCGTCCTCCCAACCAAGGGGTTCGCTGTGATTCCGCTGTATCCGTCGCTTCCACCGCACTTGACGGCGATACGAAGCGCGGAAAGCGGCATGGACACGCGAATGTCCTTTTGCATCAACTCCTTCAATTCAAAGAGAATGTTTTCCCCTTCAAGAAACTCGTCCTCGCAGTCCTGCAAGGAAAGGAAGCGCACCCGTTCCCGATCGTAAACTCCCAGCATCCTCTTTAGGTCTTCCATGCGGTTGTTTTCGCACCCCAACCCTAACACAAGAACGCCTCCCGCGTTGGGGTGCTTGATCAATCCGCAAAGAATTTTTTGCGTGGTCAAAAGGTCTCCCCCAAGCTGTGAGCATCCGTAAGGATGAACAAGCGCTTTTGCATCGCACCTTGCCGCCAGCTCTCGGGCAACGTCATTGATGCATCCGACCAAGGGGACGATCCAAAGCTCGTTTCTAATACCGACGTCTCCGTTTTTGCGAAGATATCCCTTGAACGTTCCCTGAAGATCTCCGATCCGTGAGGTCCCAGAGGGCGAGTACGTCCATTCACCAAGTCCCTGCAGAGCCGAACGAAGATTAATGGGAGACACCTTCTCTCCATCGGAAATATCCGCTGTCGCCATACCGATGGGAAAGCCGTATTTGATGACGGATTCTCCCCTTCGAATCTCGCGCAAGGCATATTTTTGACCGTCCCCGCGCACCTCAACGTTATCTGACGGATGAATCCGCATATCGCTCGACCTCCTCCGTCATCTCGGAAAGATCCTCTCCCCAGAAGGAAGTGTTGGAAAGAATCTCTCTCACCGTGGACGATTTCATCACTTCTATGACGGCGACATCATCCTTCGGAGTTCCGTTTTTGTAAAAATCAATCAGCTTTCCAAAGGAGAACATCAGCCTTGCGGGATAAGTGCCGTATCTCTTGCGGTATTCCAGGATGGACGGAAGCACGCGCACACGGAATTTACTGACGGAATTGAGGGAGATCGCCGCAAGATAATGCTTGATGTAAGGATTGGAAAAGCGAAGCAATACGTTCTCTGCGTATTCCTCGAGTTCTTCCTTGGAAAGATCCAACGTGGGAATGATCTCTTCAAAGAGGCAACCTCTGACAAAAGTCTGCATTTTTTCGTCATCCATGCAGGATTTCACGGTATCAAATCCCAAAAGAAGGGCGTACGGCACCATGGAGGTGTGCGCACCGTTGAGAATCCGTACCTTCCTTGTGCGATAACGCTCCAGTGCATTCCGTGTTACGATAACGTTCAAGCCCGCACGGGAAAACGGAAGCTCCTTTTCAATGTCATAATCGGTTTCGATCACCCAAAGATGAAAATACTCCGATGCATTGATTATGCGGTCTTCAAATCCTACGTCGATGGATTCTTCCTTGGGATATCCCGTATTGATACGGTCTACCAATGTATTGCAAAAGACGTTTTCGCGCTCGATCCACGTCTCAAACGCATCTCCGAGCTTCCAGAGTCGTCCATATCGGAGAACAGCTTCCTTCAGGTGATCTCCGTTACGGTCGATCAGCTCGCACGGAAGGAATACAAATCCGTCAAGACCAAGCTCAAATCTTCTTTTTAAAAGGAGCGTCAGCTTTGCGGGAAAGGTTGCGGGCGGAAGATCGGTCGGGCGGTCATTTGCACGGAATTCAATTCCCGACTCGGTGGTGTTGGAAATAATGAAGCGCGCCTCGACAATCTCAGCAAGACGCAAATAGGAATCAAAATCCTCATACGGTTTGACGCAGGTTTCGATCACGTCAATCTTCGTCATCTCAACCCCCTCAGCGCCTCTGATCACATGGGTATAAACGTTCCCTTGTGCCGAAAGCTGATCGCACATTCCTTCCTTGATCGGCTGAACCACAGCCACACCACCGTCAAAAAGCCCCTCATCGTTCAATTTTTGAAGCATCCAATCGGCAAATCCTCTTAGAAATCCACCCTCGCCAAACTGAATCACGCGAATCGGTCTCTTCATTTCTTTCATATACTGTTTTCTCCTAATCACAGTTTGTTTTCATTGGCAAACAAACAGTATTTTTCCTTTGCCATGCGATAAGCGAGCTTCGGCTTGCGGTGCTCGTTCAAAAGCCCCTTGTTGTTAAATCCGCGCGCGCGATTGATTCCCGCCTCAAGACATGTGCGGATATCGGCAAACTGCCAGATAAAGCTTCCCGCCACGCGGGGATGCGCGTGGAAAACGTCCAACGCATGTCCCAGCTGCGCAGCCTGGTTTTCTTCGCTCCACAAAATATCCTCTTCATCGTGGCAGCCGTAAAGTGCAGCACCTCCGAATTCGCTCATCACAATAAGCTTGTCGGAAAGGCCGAGAGTTTCGATATGTGCCGTGAATTTTTCAAGGAAGCGCTCCCATGCATCTGCCTCATAGCCGTAATACCAACCGTAATACTGGTTCAGACAGATCACGTCGCAAAGCTCGAAACAAATGTCCTCCCACGGCTTATCGGAGGCGTAGACCACCGCGCGGTTTCCGCCGTGCTCCTTCAAATAAGCATAGTAGCGTTCGGTCATTTGATATGCCGCTTTGGTTTTGAGTTGAATTTCATTGTGCATTCCCCAAAAAATAATACACGGATGATGATAATACTGAGACAGCATCTCGCGATGCATTTCAAGTCCGCGCTCCACGACCACGGGATCTGCCAACGCTTCCTCCGAAAAGCCCCAACCCCAAATCGGGATCTCACTCCAAAACAGAATACCGCGTGCATCCAGCATGTCCAGAAAGATCTTTGAATTGGGATAATGAGAGCCGCGGATCGCGTTACACCCCATCTCAAGGATCAGATCGATATCTCGCTTCATCAAGCCTTCCGGGAAGGCAAAACCCCAGTCGGGATGCTCCTCGTGACGGTTGACGCCGCGAATTTCAAAAGGCTTTCCGTTCAGAAAAAGTCCCTCAGCCTTCACGTCAAGACGGCGAAATCCGACACGATCAAACAAATCGTCCCCACAAGAGGAGATCTGCAAAGTATAGAGATTGGGGCATCCGATGTCCCAAAGCTCGACTCCGTGCATTTCAAAGGCAGGAAGTGTAACCCGTCTTCGCTCCTTTGCCTCCAGCGACACATCGATCGTCCCCACGGAAAACGACTCCAACGCAGCAGAAATACGATCGGTACACGGTGTCTCGGATGCGTTGCAAAGCTCCAGCGTCAAAGCCCCGCGCACACTCGAAAGGTCCTCCGAAAGTGTGTATTCAAGGCGACTTGCCAAAATACAGATTCCCCGCAAGATCTCCACGGACACCGAGCGTATAATTCCACCGTAATGATACCAATCCACTCTGGCTTGCGGAATCGACTGAGCATCAAAGCGATTATCCACGCGAACCGTCAACGTGTGCCAACCCTCCGACACACCGTATACAATAAAATCAAATGCCGAAAAGCCTCCGTAATGTTGCCCCAAGGCTTCCCCGTCAAGCCATACAGAGGCTTCGGTCATCACCGCCCCGAAGGCAATGCGAAGCGTTCCCCCTTCGCTGTAAAAGCGCTTTTCGTACCACGCTGCCCCCTCATAGGTAAGACTTCCCTTTTCGGTGTTCCATACGGAAGGAATTGTTGTGGTTTCACGGGTAGGAACTCCCCGATACCATGCATGTGAGAGTCCCTTGTCGCAAGGGTCTTTCAAAAAGATCCATGTGCCGTCAAGAGAGCAAATTTTTCTTTTTACGTGTTCATCAAACAGTCTCTTCATCCTCACCCCTCCAGTCTGTATTCATTATAAAGCAAAGCTAACGATAAAGCAATATAAAATCGTTCATTACATTTTCAAATCGTTCATTTATTTTATGTTTTTCAAAAAATAAAGCCGCAAGCTATTGAAAATCATTCAAGCATATGATAAAATAAAGCGAACACAATTCAACTAAGGAGTCCCACCATGCCAACCAATCTGGAAAACCTTCAATACAGAAAAGACTGGAACGATTGCACAGTCGATTATTACGAGGGCTACCGACATACCATGGTAGACTTTCATATGCATGATTATTATGAAATCAGCCTGATTCTGGCGGGAAGCGTCAAGGTTCTCCTTCCCGATCACGTTCAGGAAGGGGTGGAATCAAGACTGGTATTGACCGCACCGAAAACACCTCACTTTATCTCCCGGAATCCGGATATTTTCTACAGCCGCCTCAATCTTTTGTTTGCCCACAGCTTTATTGAAAATTACGTTCCCGAGGTCAATCGCATTCTGTCGGTCTTCGGAGAACGCGGAAAAGTGATTCTTTTGGAATCCTCGCAAAAAGAGCTATTGTATGCAAAGATCCAAGAAATTTCCGAGGAACACGATACCTTCCGCAAACGCTTGATGCTCCTGTGTCTCCTCTCCCACATTTCCGAAATGGGAATGGAAGAGAACAGTGCCTCCGTGGTCCCGACACACGTCACAGAAGCCTTGACCTATATCAGCAAGCATTACTCCGAAAAAATACTTGCCGCCGACTTAGCTTGGCGTTTAGGAGTCGGACGCACCACCTTGATGACCTCCTTCAAGGCATACACGGGAAGCACTCTCAATGAGCACATCATTCAATGCCGCACCAAAAATGCCCTTCACCTTTTGCGGACGGGAATCACAGAGCAGGAAGCGGCGGAGCGCTGCGGCTTTGGGGATGCCTGTAATCTCATTCGCAGCTTCAAGAAGTGCTACGGAGAAACGCCGCGAAGATACCTCAACCTTGAAAACAGAGAAAAGAAGGCGAAATCCGCCCATTAAATCGGATTTCGCCTTCTTTTTTTGTTGTTCTGTTAAGCAATGGCATCGGGATGCAGATATTGAATTTGGGAGACACGTCCGCTATTTGAAATGTTAAAGCGAAGATACATATTCCCCGCACGGTAAATCAACGCATTCCCCTTTTCCTCGGTAGGATTTCCGTAAGCCTCGGTCACCGCATCACGCGCGTTTCCGATCCGCACCCCCTCGGCAGTTGCTACCGTATCGTCAAACAAAGTGATCTTGTATACGTAATCCTTTCCGTTTTTAGGATAGGTTTCTACCTCAAGCTTTGTTCCGTAATAATAAAAATGTGCATCCCCGTCGTGATTACAGGAAGGAGAGGTTTCGTGGCGGTCATACCTACCAAGCGCCGCCAAAGCGGAGGACATCTCCATGTCAACGGAAATTTCAGAGCCGTTATATTTGAACGCATATGCTTTTGAGCTTCCCCCTGCCGCACAAGCCACAGAGGCAAGGAGCATCAGAACACAAAGTGCCAAAGACAGTATTTTTTTCATGATTCGCCATTCCTTTCATTTTTGTACCGTTCAAGCTTCTGTTCCCAAGCTTCATTCGTATCGTCCTCCGATCTCCGATCGGAAAGGCCGTATTCCGTTTTCAGAATATTCCCAAAATAGGAGGTCAGCTTCTCAGCTCCGTATACGTTGAGATGCGCCCCTTGGTCATGCGTATCCGTGCTCCAATCGATTCCGATCTCATCGCAAAGCAGAATGAAATTGTAATAGTCCAATCCGTGTTCTTCGGCATAGGAAACGATCTGCGCGTCCCATTCGTCGTACCAATAGTATCCGCGGGTATTGGTCGGTGCTTTGATCAGAACCAGCTCCGCGCCCTTTTCTTTGCAAAGTGCATGCATTTTATCAAGATATTCAAAGCAGATTTGCGGGAGCTCATATTCATCGGGCTGGGGCACCAAAATAGGATCCGTAGACTTCGGAGCGATCCCCGTATTCATCAAATACCCGTTGTGGGACACCGTATCCCTTTGGAAGAGATACTCAAAATCCTCTCCCGACAGCTGATTCCAACGGCTGTGAAAGCGCAAGATTGGAAAGACGTAGGAGAGAAAGCTTTCTTCCTCGGTCATGGAAGCGCGGATCGAATTGAATTTCGCCTGTGACCATTTCATCCCGTCCAAGGTTTTGCGGTTTGCCGCTTCATCCTGAGGCGTTCCGTACTTCATCGCGTAGACGTTGAAAACCACAACGCGGGGCGTTTCCGTCTCCAACATTTCTTCAAGAAGATAATAGGATTGCCAGATCAATTGCTGTGCGCTGCCGCGCACAAAGGAGGTAATCCCGTATTCCTCCCAAAGAGTTGGGGGCGTAAAGGATTCATAGACCTCGCAGTCACCGACAAACAGAACGTCGTTGCCGCCCGAGTCTTTGTAGTATTCCCCGATCAGCGCACCCTCGCGAAAATCGGTCATATATTTCGGTATCAGCACCGCTTGAAAAATGCCCAACAAAAGCACGGTGACAAGCAAGATACAGACACAGAGAATGATTGTTTTCTTCATGAAAGATCCTTCGTTTATGTACTTGGCACAAGACGTGCCGTTTGATTAGAATTGCGAATAAATAAACTGATTTGCATCATATCCGATGCCGTATGATCCAAAGATCACGATGACCGTAAAGATCAAACAGATCAAGGCGAACCACAGAACAACGGATTTTGAGGCAATGCGGTAACGCACGGGTGTTTCCTTTCCTGCGCGGCTGACAAAAAACACAATGACAGCACTCAGAAGAATCACCGCAAAATCAAAATAGGAAAGCCCGAAGGAGAGAAGTCCGCCTTGGAAAAGCTCCCCGACGTTGAAAACTGTAACCATGCTTCCCCACTGAGAAAACGTGGTAGGGACATCGCGGTAGCAGTCCAGCGATCGGATCAGTCCCATCAAAAGGAAGGTACGAACGGCACACCATGCGCCCCATACTGAAGAAGAACCCAACCGCGGGAATTTTTTATGGAAAACGCGGTAAAGCGGCTCCAACTCACGGGAGACGAGAATCACCAGGCAGTTAAGAAGTCCCCAAACAATAAAATTCCATCCCGCACCGTGCCAAAGACCTGTCAAAAACCAAGTCACCACTGTGGCGAAATATACGGGAAGACGAAGACCGAGCGCGCGGCCGAATTTCTTGCACGAAAAGGAAGAAAAGCGTTGCATCGGCTTGGAAACGGAGAGCGGATAAAAGACGTAATCCGTGAACCATGAGCCCATGGTAATGTGCCATCGA
The DNA here is from genome assembly GCA_045536125.1 of Eubacteriales bacterium. GTDB lineage: Bacteria > Bacillota > Clostridia > Oscillospirales > CAG-272 > UMGS1865. The sequence goes on from JAZSMX010000161.1 coordinate 27,396, forward strand.
TTCCAGTATTCCTTGGTGGATTTTGAGGAAAAGGGACGGTTGAAATTTTCCGTCAGCTTGATCCCCATCATTTCGGAAAGACCGATGGTAATGTCGATGCCACCTGTAAAATCACCGTAGATCTGCGCGGAGTACAAAAGGATCAGAAGAAGAACGTAAATTCCCTGATACTCCGACGGATTTTCGATCAACACCTTGATTCCCACCATCGCGGTATCCGCCATCAACAGCTTTTTAAAATATCCCCACATCACGCGCAAAAATCCTGCGCGGAAGGAATACGCATCAAAGCGGTGAGGAGAAATCAGTTGATCGTGTAAAGCGTCAAAGCGGCTGATCGGTCCTTGAAGAAGCTGCGGAAAGAAGGACACGAAGAGCAAAAGCTTACAGTAATTGCGCTCCGCATGCACCTTCTTGCGGTAAACGTCGATCAGATACCCCATGGATTGGAAGGTATAGAAGGAGATGCCAAGCGGCAACAAGAGTGAAGGGACAGAGAAGCCCTCTCCACCGAAGAGCATTACCACGTCGCTGACAACGCCGACGGCAAACGCCGTGTATTTGAGGACCGCAAGCATACCAAGCCCCAGAACAAGACCTGACAAAAGCAAACGGAATCTCTTTTTCTTTTCCTTTGCGCGATATGCCTTTCGCGCCGCCTTGTCCATGTCCTCCCGATGCAATTCGACAAACGCGTCCTCCGCGTCCGCCCGCTTTTGCAAAAGACGTGAGATCACGTACGTGACGGTTGCCGTATAAAAGATGAAAAAGAAGAGCTCAATGCCGCACAGCGCATAAAAAACAAGGCCGGAAAGCAGGAGCACCCACCACTGCGCGCGCCTTGGAACCAGAAAGTATAACAGCAGCGTCAGGCAAGCAAAGAGCACAAACGCACCCGATGTAAACAGCATACCGACCGATTATTCCTCGTCCAGTCTCTCAATCATCGCAAGGATGGTTTGCACGTTCTGGAAGTTTTCGGGGATCAGCTCCTCGGGGGGAACTTCAACGTCAAAGGTTTGCGAAATTTCGGTTACCAAGCGAACCATATCCAAGGAATCCAGCACACCCTCCTCGTAAAGATCGTCCACCGAAGAAAAATCCACGTCGGGATGTAATTGGTTCAAAATTTGCAAAAGTGCTTCCATAACGATACGTTCCTTTCTGAAATTGATAATCTCGTCTGTATCATATAACTCTTATATTATTATACCTTGTTCTCTTCGCTCTGTCAATGAAAAGATAGAAGAAAATTCAAAAAACAAGAGTTAAGAATAATACCTCTCGGTACATTGCTTACGGTACTGCCCCGGAGTTATGTAGGTTTCTTTTTTAAATTGCTCGGTAAAATATGCCTGTGAGGAAAATCCGCACTCATACGCGATCTCAGACAGCGTTTTTTCGGGCTGCGCCAGCAAATATTTCGCGTGCCTCATTCTGACGTCCAAAAGATATCTTTGAGGTGTTTTCCCCATCACCGAGGTGAACAGATGGTGAAAATAATTGGGAGAATATCCCGTAACGTAAGCAATATCGGAAAGTGAAAGATCCTCTTTATAATGCTCACGAATAAACTCAACAGCGCGCGGAATCGCAGAATCGGTTTGTATGCGCCGTGCCGTATGCTCCAAATAATTCCGATTTCTCTGCGCATCCTTCTCCAGATAGTAAAACAGCTCCAAAAGCTTTGCGTTGACGTAGTCCGACGTCGGAGAATAACCGACTCCAAGAAGGTGGCGGATCAGCTCTTCAAAGATCCGCCCGTAGACCTCGCGGTCGATAATGCGGTAAAAATTCGGAAGCGAATCCAACAGAGCACGGTACGGAGAATCCTTCGGAAATTCTGCATGAATATAAAAGCAGCGGAAATCGAATACACTTCCCCTCACCTCTCCGGGCTTGGCACAAATCAAGGTTCCGGGAGCAATATCATACACCCGTCCGTTCACAACGGCATGTCCCGACACCGCCGTATAAAACTCGATTTCATACTCCGTGACGTTGCGGGACACCGTTTTCCGCCGCCCCGGAAAAGCGGTCTTTGTATCAAAGATCCCATATTCCTTCAATCTGCAGATTTCCATACCGTCCTCCCACCTTCCCCGATTGTTGAAATTATAGCATATAAAGGAGAGAAAAGCAAGTCTCTTATCGTAAGATTTTGAAAAAATATCATAATATCCCGATAGACAGAAGTAAGAAAACGCTATATAATAAAAGCGAATCAAACAGAAAAAGGAGAGCCCTATGAAAATCACGGACATCAAAAGCTTTGTGGTTGACTGCTTCCGCACCAACTGGGTATTTGTCAAGGTCTACACCGACGAAGGCATCACGGGCGTTGGGGAAGGCACACTGGAATACAAGGAAAAGGCATTGGTCGGAGCAATCGAGCATCTGCGCGATACGCTGATCGGAAAAGATCCCTTGCAAATAGAAAAAATCTATCACGACGTTTACAGGGATGCCTACTGGCGCGGCGGTGCAGTGCTCATGAGCGCGCTTTCCGCGGTGGAAACGGCACTTTGGGACATTCTCGGAAAGCACCTCGGTGTCCCCGTATATCAATTGCTCGGCGGCAAGGTCAATGAGGATTGTCGCATCTACGTCAACGGTTGGTTTGCAGGCGCGCGCGAGCCCGAGGAATTCGCAGAAAAGGCACGCATTGCCGTAGAACGCGGCATCACCGCAATGAAGTGGGATCCCTTCGGAAAGAGTTACTTGCAGATTTCCAATCAAGATCTGAACAAGGCACTTCGCTGTATCGCCGCTGTCAGAGAGGCAGTCGGTGACGAGGTTGATCTTCTCATTGAAGCCCACGGAAGATTCGACGTTCCCACAGGAATCAAAATCGCTCAGGAGGTATCGCCCTTCAAGCCGATGCTTTTGGAAGAGCCCGTTCCTCCGAACAATATCGAAGCACTGGCAGCCGTGCGTGAAAAATCCCCCGTCGCCATCTCGGCAGGCGAGCGCCTTTATACCCGTTTTGATTACAACGAGCTCTTCCGTCGCCGTGCCGCAGATTACATTCAACCCGACATTTCTCATGCGGGCGGTATCATGGAACTCAAAAAGCTTGCCGCCATTGCGGAAGCAAACTATATTCCCTTCGCTCCTCACAATCCTTCAGGGCCCATTGCCAATGCGGCAACTCTTCAGATCGCCGCATGCTGCCCTAACTTCTGCATTCTTGAGATCATGTATAGCGACGTGGAATACCGCCGCTTCGTAACGGATGAAAATCTGATCTATGAAAACGGAAGAATCAAAATCAGTGACCGTCCCGGACTTGGAATTGAATTGAACGAGGAGGAGTGCCTCAAGCATCCTTACGTAGAGCACAATCTCCGCCACTACACGGGCGCACTCACCGATATCCGTCCTCAAAAAACAGCATTCTATTTTTAAAATGAACCTTCACTCAAAATTCAAAAAGCAAAGGAGCTTCCCCATGATCAAAGCCACTCTGATTACAGGAGCCTGCATCAATACAGGCGTTGCCATCGTCGAAAAATTTGCAAGTGAAGGACACAACGTTATTTTTACGGGACGCAAAGCGGAAAGCGTACGCAAGGCAGAGACAGCCTACCGAAAGAAATTTTCCGACGTCATGATCGAAGGATACGTGATCGACTCTCTTTATGACGAACGCACCGTCAATGAGGATGCCGTCACCGATCTTTTTGAAACGCTTGACAAAAAAGGAATCTTCATCGAAGCCTTGATCTGCAACGCTGCCGATCAAGGAATCGGTATGGAGGCATTCGAAAATCCCTTGACCGATTTCCAACGTGTTCTTAACACGAACATCGTTTGGAACTACTGTCTTTCCGAGCATGCCGCGCTCCGTATGAAGGAAGAGGGCAGCGGTTCCATCGTCTTTATCAACTCAAACACCGCCTACCGCGCAATTCCCAACCGAATTGCCTATTCCGCCTCCAAAGGGGGGCAGCTCGGTATGATGAGAGCCATGGCGTTGGATTTCGGAAAATATAACATCCGCATCAACGCAGTTCTCCCGGGCATGATCCGCACCGACCGCTGGGATAAAAACCCCGAATTCTACAACAACGTCCCCTCCCGTTACACGCCGCTCGGTGACGTAGCCAACGGTAGTGACGTTGCCGATGCCGCATATTATTTTGCGGTACACGCGCGCAATACCACGGGCGCGGAGCTCACCGTGGACGGTGGAAACATGATTCAGCTCTATCCAATTGTTCCGAGTGAGCACTGAAAGCAGCGACTGATCCATCGAAATCCAAGCCCCTTGTTTCCGTTTTACGGACAAAACAGTACGTAGCGTTCCATTTCATATACTTTTTGCCGTGTTCCCAACACCGATCATGCGTTTTGTATGACCGTGGTGTCGGGAACACGGCTTTTTTCTAACCGATTCTTCTTTCGTGGTTCTCGTTTTTTTCGGCACGGTTAAAAAAAATTCAAAATTTCTTTCTTAATAGGACAACGGGTGACGGGTTTACATGATATTCTGTTTCCAAGAACAACAGAAAGGAGAATTTACTGTGAAGGATACCCAAATCATTTTAGAACGCCATACGCAAAGAATTGAAGCGTTGGAAAAAGAGCTGTTGCAATTAAAAGCCATCCAACAGGAAATTCGCGGCATGAACGAAGTTCTCATCACCATCACAAATGAGTTAAAGCACACAAACGAGCGTTCCCGAAAAAACGAACAACGGCTCGGCCTTATGGAACGCAGACCTCATATCTACTTGCAACAAATCATCACAACCACCGTCTCTGCACTTGCAGCAAGCATCATTTCCTTTTTGATCGGAATTTCCATGTAAAAACGAACGCCTCTTTCGCAAGTCCCAAAGCCGGCAGGAAGGCTTTCGACACAAAACCGCCCCACGGAAAAGTCGATTTCATTCCAAAAAGCAACCTCAAGCAGTTTCAAAAGCACTCAAAACAGATAAAAAATCACCGTGTCACGTTTTCTTGCAAACGATAATTTCGGGGTGAAATTCCAACGTATGCTTTAAAGGCACGGCTGAAAAAGTAGGGATCTCTGTAACCGCACAATGCGGCAATTTCCTTGACAGACATATCCGTATGCAGCAAAAGATCACACGCCGATGTAATGCGAAGACGCAAAATGTATTTTGTGGGAGACGTTCCCATCAGCTTTTTAAAGCAAGCATGATAACGCGGAATGCTCATATGCTCCATGGCGGCAAGCTCCGGGATGGAAATCTCTGTGGAATAAGAGGTCATGATATGGCGGATAGAGGTGGAAAGGTTGTTTTGCGATTCCTCGCTTCCCCCAAAAGCACGGCCGAGCGCAATCAAGAGGCACTCCAGAATCGCTGAGAGCTCCCGATCACGAAAGCGGTCTTGATTGGAAAATGCATCGTACAAAAGGCTGAAATGTTGAGAAAGCATGTGAGAGTTCTTCACGTTTCGAAGGGTGGGAAGTACTTCAATTCCGCACTCGGAAAGGCAAGATTGGACCTCTCTTCCCGTAAAATGCACCCAAGCGTAAGAAAGTGTCCCCTTTCCGTCAAAAGAATACTTGTAAGAATAATGAGGCGGAAACAGGAGGACAGATCCTTTTTTGGCAATGCAAAGAGCCCCGTCGATGGGAACTGACAAGCACCCTTCCAAAACAAGCATCAAATAATAATCAAGGCGGCCTCCGCTGTTATGGGTTGTAAAAGGTCTCTGTGTGTTGAAGCAGCCCGCACAATTCACAACCAACGGTCTGACCGTTGATTCACAACTGCAATGATTATAGCCATCACTTGTAAGATCCTGATACGCACAAAAGCTGGTACTCTCCATTGCCTTCCCTTCCTTCAAATGATAAAATAGTCCATCTTTTTTTAAAAATAGTCAATTGCTTTTTTCTTATATCTATTGTATCATTTTTATAGGATCAAGTCAACCGTTCTTACAATAAAAAATACGGAGGATCAAAGAAATGAGTACTCGCAAAAAAGTCATTCTGATCGGTGCAGGCGGTCGCGGTATGGGATATACGAATATCATGGCAAATGAATTTCCAAACGATTTTGAGGTCGTTGCCGTTGCAGAGCCCATCGACGATCGAAGAAGCTACGTCCAGAAAAAGCACAATATTCCGGATGAATATTGCTTTACGACATGGGAACCGCTTCTGTCACTTCCCAAAATGGCAGACGTTGCTCTCATCGCAACAATGGACCGAGATCATTTTGCACCCGCGATGGCAGCCATTGAAAAGGGATATCATCTGCTTCTTGAAAAGCCCGCTGCTCCTACGCCCGAGCAATGCCGCGCCATCCAGAACGCAGCAGAGGAAAAGGGTGTATTCGTGCTGATCTGCCACGTTTTGCGCTACACCAATTTCTTCAAAGCAATCAAGGACATTATCGATTCCGGTGAGATCGGAAAGGTGATGAACATCCAGCACATCGAAGGTGTTGGAAATATCCATCAAAGCCACAGCTTTGTCAGAGGTAACTGGGGCAACAGTGAGCGCAGCTCCGTGATGCTGCTTCAGAAGTGCTGCCACGACATGGACATTCTCGCGTGGTTGATCGGAAAGCCTTGTACCGCTGTTCAAAGCTTTGGAACATTGAGCTATTTCAAGGAAGAAAACGCACCGAAGGACGCCCCTCTCCGCTGTATTGACGGATGTCCTCACGCAGATACCTGCCCTTACGATTCGGTCAAGCTCTACTTAAAGGACACCAATGAAACAGGACGCGGAAAATGGTTCCGCGGTGCTGCAACCAAGCTGACAGCTCCCACCGACGAAGAGGTAGAGCACGTATTGCGTACCACAGAGTACGGAAAATGCATTTACCGTTGCGACAACGACGTGGTGGACCATCAAGTGGTCAACGCCCAGTTTGGAGAGGACGTTTACGTCAGCTTCACCATGAGTGCCTTCAATCTCGGAGGAAGGCGCCTCCGCATCATGGGTACCAAGGGTGAGATCGAAGCAAGAGCAGAAGGCAATCAGATCACCGTCTACAATCTTGAAACAGGTACTTCACGCGATCACAACTGCAACAGTGCCCTCAGCGGAGATACCGTTGTCAGCGGTCACGGCGGCGGTGATCAAGGTATCATCGCAGCCTTGAATGACCTTCTTGACGGAATCACCGGCAAATCCGTTTGCAGTATTCGCGAATCCTGCGACAATCACATGATTGTTTTTGCAGCGGAAGAATCCAGACGTTCCGGCGGAATCCTTGTCAAGATGGACGAATTCATGAAGAAATACGGTATGTGACAAGGAGCAATTCATATGAATATCACTTATCTTGGACAAGCGGGCTTACTTTTTGAAGCAGACGGCAAAAAGATCGTCATCGATCCGTATCTCTCGGACAACGTCAGGAACTTCGAACCCGAAAATGCGCGTCGCCTTCCCATAGACGAACGGTTTCTCGAAATTGCTCCCGACATAATCCTGATCACGCACAATCACCTTGACCACCTGGATCATGAAACGCTCAAGCACTATCTCAAAAGGGATTCCCAAGCGTTCGTCTTCTGCCCTACGGGCGGATATCAGGAATTGCGAAAAACCTATCCCGATACCCGTTGCAACTATGTTCTTTTCAATGACGGTACAGAATGGACGGAGGGAGGTATCCGCATTCGTGCGGTCGCAGCGGAGCACTCCGATCCCAACGCAATCGGCATCATCCTTAGCTTTGAAGGAAAAAACTACTATATCACGGGAGACACGCTGTACAGTGAACGCGTTTTTGCATCACTTCCAAGCGAACCGATCTACGCAGTTTTCCTTCCGTGTAACGGACGCGGTAACAATATGAACATGACGGATGCCTCGCGCTTTGCCGCGCGCATCGGTGCTCAATATGCCGTTCCCTTCCACATCGGTATGTTTGACAGCTTCACCGACGAAGCGTTCACGCATCCCGCAAAGATCACCCCGAAAATATACGAAAAAATCATCTTTTAAAAAACGTGGGACAAGTCAAATCCGTTTGACTTGTCCCACGTTTTTTGAGAAGAACTCTTTTTAGGAAGCCTTTTTGCTCTTCAAGGTAAACTTTGATTCCGTTCCCTTGCACAAGCGGACAATATTTTGATGATGGCGTGCAATCACCAGTGCGGAAAGAATGCATGCAGTCACGATCACAGCCCAATCACGGTTTCCGAGAATCAAAAGAACAATCGGGCTTGTAAACGCAAAGGTCATGGATGCCAAGGACATATACTTGATCGTCAACAGGATTACAACAAAGATTCCAAAACAGATCAAACCCATCCGCCAATCCACAAACCAGATTCCGGAAAGATAAGCAAGAACGGCTTTTCCCCCCTTGAACCTGTACCACACGGGGAAGCAATGTCCCAGCATACAGAAGAGCAAGGATAACACAGCACCGAACTGTCCCGCATTTCCAAAGAAAACGCCAAACAGAATCATGAAGGTTACGACGGGAATGATCGTCTTGAAAATATCGATCGCCATCGCCGCAAAGGTTGCAGGGCAAAAACCGTGCACGCGCTTGAAATTGGTAAACCCGGGGTTGCCGCTTCCCTTCGTTCGGATATCCTCATGATAAACCAAGCGTGAGAGAATGATCGCACCGTTGATTCCACCGAGAAGATAGGAAGAAAGAGCTGCGATGATGGAAAGCACAATAAATTCAGTCGACATAGAAATCCCCTTTCTGTTTTAGGCGTCCAGCACAGCGAAAAGACTGCGAAGACGTATTTTGACCGCTCCGAGATTCGTAATTTCGTCAATTTTGATTTGCGTATAAAGTTTTCCCGCACTTTCAATGATTGAACGGGTTTCATCGGTTGTGACGGCATCCACTCCGCAACCGAAGGAAACAAGCTGGACAAGATCGATGTCAAGATCCTTACATTCACTGACAAACCTGGCGGCACTGTAAAGACGGGAGTGATACGTCCATTGATTCAGCACCGTTGTTTCGATCAAGCCGCCCCTGTGCGCCACAGAATCCTCTGTGACAACAACCGCTCCCATATCGGTAATCAAGCGGTGGATTCCGTGATTGATTTCCGGATCGGTGTGATACGGTCTGCCCGCAAGCACAACCACACGTCTTCCCTCACGCTTGGCAATCTCAAGATACTCGTCGGCAAGATCCTTCAGCTTCTGCATATAGGAACGGTATTCCGCATAAGCGGCGGTTGCCGCCTTTTTGACAAGAGCGGCATCCAGCTCTATCCCGTACTCCTTCATCATGCGAAGGAAATACTTCACAAAGAGCTTGGGATTGTGGAGTCCTACAAATCCGTTGATAAAAGCAATCTCCTTCGGGAAGCGCACGTTGTTTTTGATCAGCGCGGGATAATATGCCACCACAGGACAGTTGTAGTGATTGGCACCGAGAGATTCATCAAGATTATAGGTCATGCTGGGATAGAAGATCATATCCACCTTTTTCGTGAAAAGATCCTCCATATGCCCATGCAAAAGCTTTGCGGGATAACAAACCGTATCCGACGGAATGGTATGCTGTCCCTTGATATAAAGCTTGTGGTTGGATTCTCCGGAAACCACCACGTTATATCCCAAAGAGGAAAACAGCGTATGCCAGAAGGGCAACAGCTCGTACATATTCAATCCCATCGGGAGACCGACGGTAGGCTTTCCTTCGACGCACTCGTTTTTACGGTATGCGGAAAGCAATGCGAGCTTTTCCTCATAAAGATCGTATCTTTTCAGCTCGCTCTTTTTCTCCAAAGGCTTTTCGCATCGGTTTCCCGCAATATAGCGTTCCCCGGTAGAAAAGGTATTGACTGTCAAACGGCAACGGTTGTTGCAGCCCTTGCAGGTAAACGCTTTGACGTCATGAGAAAACTCCGCGAGTGCCTTGGCATCTACAATCCGGCTTTTCTCACCTTCCGCGGTACGTTCCTTCGCATAGAGGGCAGCACCGTAAGCCCCCATCAATCCCGCCACAGAGGGGCGCAGTACTTCTCTTCCCGTTTCCTGCTCAAATGCCCTTAACACCGCATCATTGAGGAAGGTACCGCCCTGCACAACGATCTTTTTACCAAGACTTGCGGGATTGGCACAGCGAATCACTTTATACAGTGCGTTTTTGACGACACTGATCGAAAGCCCCGCGGAAATATTCTCGATGGTAGCACCATCCTTTTGCGCTTGCTTTACCGAGCTGTTCATGAACACGGTGCAACGCGAGCCGAGATCAACGGGCGCATCCGCAAGCAATGCAAGCTGAGCAAAGTCCTTGACGGAATACCCGAGAACTCCGGCAAAGGTTTGCAGGAAGGATCCGCATCCGGACGAGCATGCCTCATTCAAAAAGATATTATCGATGGCACCGTTCTTGATGCGGAAGCATTTGATGTCCTGACCGCCGATGTCCAGAATAAAATCCACGTCAGGGCAGAAATGCTTTGCCGCCGTATAGTGAGCAATCGTCTCCACGATGCCATGATCGATATGAAATGCACTTCGTATGATTTGTTCGCCGTATCCCGTTGCGGCAGCCCCCACGATGTTAATATCGGGATACTCACGGTACAGTTCTTCCAGATAATTCTTAATGATCGGAACAGGATTTCCGCTATTCGGTGTATACAGCGTACGGAAAAGATTTCCATCCTCATCACAAAGAAGTGTCTTGACGGTCGTTGAACCCGCATCAATTCCGAGATACATCCGAGATGCAGGCTTCGAAAGCGTGGTAATCCCATTGGAATCTTCCTCATGTCGCTTTACAAACGCATCAAGCTCCTCCTTGGAAGCAAACAAAGGAGGACAGCCGGGATATGCGTGAAGAGAGGTATAATTCTCTACGCGCGTTGCAAGAGACGAAGGATCAAATTCCTTAGAAGAAGCGGAATATGCCGCGCCCATCGCAACAAAATACAAGGAGTTTTCGGGACACACACCTTTTGCGTTCAACACGTCATCAAAGGCTGCGCGCAACGATGAGAAAAAGGTCAGAGGACCGCCCAAATACAGCACGTTCCCTTCGATCCGTCTTCCCTGCGCAAGCCCTCCTACCGTTTGATTGACGACTGCATAAAGGATGCTTCCCGCAATGTCCTCCTTGCGCGCGCCTTGGTTCAGAAGGGGCTGTACGTCGGATTTTGCAAACACACCGCAACGGGATGCAATGGTATAGATCTTTTCGCGTTTCTTTGCCAACTCATCCATTTCATCGGAGGAAACGTTCATCAACTCCGCCATCTGATCGATAAACGCCCCCGTACCGCCGGCGCAGGTTCCGTTCATCCGAATTTCCATTCCATCGGTCAGAAACAGAATTTTGGCGTCCTCTCCGCCCAACTCAACGACAGCATCCGTTTCGGGGAAACGAGCCTTGACCGCCGTGCGCGTCGCATACACCTCTTGAACAAAAGGAAGCTCCATATCGGTAGCAAGTCCCATTCCGGCAGATCCGGAAACAGAAAGAAGCATATGTTCTCCGGGATAAGCGGCGGCAACCAAGCGCAGCAGCTCTGCCATTTTCTCCGCAATTTTGGATTTGTGACGCTCATAGCTTTGATAGATCAGCGCTCCGTCCTCATCGAACAAAGCACATTTGATCGTCGTAGAACCGATGTCAATTCCAAGCCGCTTCATCCTACCACCTCACTTTCGGTCTCATAGGACTCCCCGTCTCGTGCCAATGCCAGCATCAGCTTGATGCGGTTTTCCTGGTTGACCTTCGAAGCCCCCGCATCGTAGTCGATCGGGCAGATGTTTGCCTTGGGATACATCTCGCGCAACGTACGGATCGTTCCCTTACCGACCACATGATTCGGCAAGCATCCGAAGGGTTGCGCACAAATAACATTATGGTATCCCTTTTCAATCAGCTCCGCAACCTCTGCGGGCAACAACCATCCTTCGCCCATCTTCACACCGCGTCCGATGATCTTGTCACCAAGCTCACGGATACTTGCAAAGGATGTGGGAGTCACAAACTCCGGGTACTCGCTGAGCACCTCTACAAAGATCTTCTCAATGCGATCCGTCAGTGCGCTTCCCCCCTTGGAAATCATTGCCGATTTAAAGCTCTTTCCGTAAAGGTGATAATCAGTTTGCTTGTTATCAAACATAAACTGGAAAAATCCAAGCACACCGGGCACCATATATTCGCAATCCTGCGAATCCAAAAATTCTTCAAGCCCGTTGTTTCCAAAGGGAGAATACTTGACATAGATCTCCCCTACGATGCCAACGCGCGTCTTTTTGATGTCTCTTCTCGGAATCTCGTGAAAATCCTTGGCGATTGCGTGCAAATTCTCGCGGAATGCCTTTCCGAACAATCCCTTATTATGGCGGAACTGCTCTGCCAATTTGGAATACCAACGGTCAATTACTTTTTGGCAATCCCCTTTGTTAACCTCATACGGCCGTACCTGATTTCTCAAAAGCATCAGCATATCCCCGTAAATGATGGCAACCATCGCCTTTGCGATCATCATTGGCGTAATCTTGAAGCCGCTTGTTTTTTCCATCCCCGTGAAGCTCAGGGAAATCACGGGAACGTAGTCCATCCCCATATTGTGAAGCGCCTTTCGCAAAAGCCATATGTAATTGGAAGCACGGCATCCGCCACCCGTCTGGAATTGAATCAGCGCACATTTGTGCGGATCGTATTCCCCGCTTGTCAAGGCGTGCAGCTGCTGACCGCTGATACAGATTGCCGGGTAACACATGTCATTATGAATAAACTCCAGTCCCTTATCAACAACCTGCTTTCCTCTGCTCTTTAAAATCACAAGATCATAACCGTACATATTGAAGATCAGCTTGATCAATTCCATATGCACAGGGAAAATGTCCGGTGCCAAAATCTTATGGGTGGATTTCATTTCCTTGGTAAATTCCGGAGGGGAAAACACATGAGAAGACGGGGCTGCGTTTTTTTTCTTTGACATAAAAAACCTGCCTTTTTTGGATTTTTTATTCGGCAACCAAAATATAATCGTAAATATCCTGACCGCCATCCGCCTCGCAGGTCTCCGCAAGGGGATATTTGCTTTGCAGATAGGCCATGATCGGAGCGGACTCTTCTTCGCTCACGCCGTTTCCGCGAATCAGTAAAAGAAGCGCGTGGGACGTCGGATCAAGAGCATCTGCCGTGCGGCAAACCACCTCTTCGCGACTCTTGCCCGCAAACAGAATTTTCTTTCCTTCAATCCCGATGTAGTCACCCTTTTGCACCTTGACACCGTTCATTTCGGCATCACGGATGCTCTTTGAAATTTCAGCAGTCAGAACGCCTTCCATCGAAGCGTTCATTTCCTCTTCAATGGCATCCGCATCACCGCTGTCAAGATCCAGCATAGAAAGCACCGCATAGGCATCCCCGATCGATTTTGTCGGGATCACTCTCACATCGCTCCCCGAATAGAGCTGTGCTGCCTGCTTTGCCGCAAGAAGAATATTTCCGTTGTTCGGTAAAACAAAAACAACGTCCGCATTGACGCGGTCAAAGGCGCGCAAAAAGTCCTCGGCACTCGGATTCATGGTTTGTCCGCCGACGATGACCTCGTCCGCACCCATTTCCGTAAACGCCTGTCGGATTCCCTCTCCCGTCGCCACGGTCACGATCGAAAAAGGAGTACGCTCCTTCGTACTCGGCACATTCTGCAAAACCCGCTCCTCTTTTTTGGCATTTCCGTTGTGCTGAAGCATCATATTTTCTATTTTGACGGTGAGAAACTCACCGAAGCGTTGGCAAAATTCAAGAACTCGGTAAGGCGTCATGGTATGCACGTGAATCTTTACAATCGTTCCGTTCTTCACAAGAACCACCGAATCCCCTACGGTTTTTAAGAACTCTGTGATTACATCCGCATCAAAATGTGCGGTATCCACCTTGCAGTTCTGCAAACGCAACAACAGCTCCGTACAGTACCCAAACTCCATCACCGTATTCTCGTCAAACAAATCGGGATCGACCGACTGTAAGGAGGACGTCGGAACGTCGGAGGTCTCGGTGATCTCTTCACCGCAAAGACAAGCGTACATACCTTTGGCAATATAGAGAAGACCTGCTCCGCCCGAATCGACAACACCCGCTTCCCGAAGGATCGGCAAAAGCTCGGGAGTGCGTTCCAAGGAACGCTCGGCTTCTTCCAAAAACGCCTTGAAATATTCTTTTGGCGTTTCACAATTTTTGTTTGCCGCATAACCGCCCGCATCACGCATCACTGTAAGAATCGTTCCCTCTGTGGGTGTCATCACCGATTCAAAGGCACAACCGACACCGCATGCAATCGCCTTTTCCAGCGTATGCATGTCCGCTTCTCGATATGTCTGAAAGCCCTGCGCGATTCCCGCAAAAAACTGGGATAGGATCACACCGGAGTTTCCTCTGGCGCTGAGCAGCATTCCTTCGGAAATTTTGGATGCCGCATCACAAAGCGAAGCAGTCACGTTTTTTGCCGCCTTCACTCCGCCCTGCATCGTCAACATCATATTTTCACCCGTATCTCCGTCGGGAATCGGAAACACGTTCAGATCATTGACCTCTTCCACATGAGCATGAAGATTTCTCGCGCCCGCCGCGACCATATCCGCCCAAAGAAAGCCGTCAAGAAGCTCTTCTCTCATCACTTCACCTCGCTGACACGGTAGGTCACTTCGTTACCGAATGCCCAGATTCCAATGGCATCGGGGCCAATGCTGGCTCCGATGATCGGACCGATGTAAACGCATACGATCTCGCGGCAAGGAATCGAGGCTGAAATCAGCGATTTCATCATGGTCAATTCTTCCTCGGAGCAATCCGCATGCGCAATGTAGACCGTCTGCTCTTGCGGAGAAACAATCGATTCGCCAAGCATTTTTACCATATCCTTAAAGGAATTCAAGCGTCCCTTTGCCTTCTTGATCGGAGTCTGAACGCCGTCAGCATCTGAGATCAGGATCGGCTTGACTCCCATCAGATTGCCGAAAAATGCGGCGCTTCCCGTCACACGTCCCGCGCGCTTGAGCGCGTCCAGGGAATGAACGGTTACAAACTGATTGACCTGCTTTCTTTTTGCCATCACAGCATGGTACACGTCCTCGGCAGAGCTTCCGCTTGAAGCAAGCTCGGCGGCATAAATCGCCAGCATTCCCTCCCCCATACTGGCATTGAGGGAATCAACGCAATAAATGCTTGCCTCCGGGTAGGACTCAAGCAGTTTTTTTGCGACCACCTGCGCGGTGTTCACAGAGCCCGATTGCTTAGAAGAGCAACCAACGTAAACAATGTCACATCCCGCTTCAAGGTATTTTGTAAATACACACTGAAACTCGGGAGCGGGAACCTGTGTCGTCTTAACACGCTCTCCTCCGCGCATAACCTCGTAAAGCTCATGCGGCGTGTAATACTCCCACAAAAGAGATGCGGGTGTCTCCTCCTCGGAGCGCACCGTATTCATACGGCAATAGTCAATCCCATATTGTTCAAGTAATTCCTTAGAAAGATCGGAACAGGAATCGGTAAGCACTTGGAGTTTTCTCATGTCAGTTTCCTCATCATTGATTCTTCAGAATTTGATGATTTTCCCGAATACGAACCGTATACATCGTTGTCCAGAAATTGGTAACGCCAACAATGCCCATCGCCACACCCATCCAGATGCGAACATCCATACCGTAATATGCCAGAACCATCAGAACAATTCCCGCGGCAATTTCAAGAACGGCAGAAAGAACCACGAGATACCACTTGTGGATTCCAAAACGCTGTCCTTCAATTGCAATCTGAGATTTGTTACCGCCGTCAAGCAAGGTCAGAATGGAAATTGCCGTAGGCAGAAGTACAGGAAGCTGTACCGGTTTGATGATCAGCAAAATACCAAGAATGACATTGAAAATTCCCAAAGCAAAATCCGATTGAAAAGCCAAACGGTACATATCGTTTGAGAAATACCCATAGATCCCCGTCACCCCGATCACAATACTTGCGATTCCGACGACAATGGTTCCAAAGGAATCAAACTCGTCAAAGCTGGGGACGAGCGCGATCAAAAGTCCCGCAATCAAAAAAATGACCGAGGAACACAGGTGCATGATCTTAGCACTTTTCACAACAGCACTGTTTGTTTTTACATCGAAATGCTCGTTCATATCGATTCTCCTTTCTGCTGATCATAAATCATCAGCGTAATTTTATCAAAACAAAATCAAAAAAACCATAGGCAAAGAGCCGAAGTTGTCCGTTTTTTGGGCATTCTCGATTGAATGTCCTACATTTTTACATTTTTTTACAGTTGTGAAGCATTGCCTTCACGGTGTTTTTTGCAATTTTCAAGGCAATGAGAGAACATCCCGTCAAAGATAGCTTCAAACAATTCGGAATCAATTGAAAAATCAAGCTCTGTCTTCAAGCGGTGCATCAGTTGACCTGTCAGCCCCTGAGCGTAAAAATCGGCAATCAGCTCAAGATCTGTTACGGAAACCCCGTAACGTACGTTCTCCGCGTGCAGCATTTCCATCAAGATCGCACGCAAGCGGCGGTTCAGATAATTTTCCAATGCTTCATGTCCAAGACTTTTGTAAAGATTGGTAAATATCTTTCGGTATTCGTTGAAAAACTCATGCAGCTCACGCATTGCATTTTTTGAGTTGTCCCTCCACGTGCCCTCCAAGGAGTCGAACTTTGCGTCGATCACATCCTCCAGCACCTCATAAATATCATGAAAATGGTAGTAGAAGGTATTTCTTGTAATTCCGCATTCCTCCACGATATCACGCACTGTGATCTTTGAAAGAGTGCGCGTTTGCGCCAATTTGAGCGTTGCTTCCACAATTGCCTTTTTCGTTAGCTGTGACAAAGAGATACCTCCTTTCCCCATTTTGTATAAGCCCATGCTTGGCTTATGTTGTACTTTCTTTATTATACCATTTATTTCTTCTTTTTTCAACAGAAAGTTTGTAAACAATCATATTTCAGCCTCTGTACTATTGATTTTTAAGCCAAAGCATGTTACAATAGGGTTCGAATCTTTTGGAAGGACGTAATTATGAAAACCAGAAACAATCTCAAGGGAACTGCCATCCTCTGCTTTGCTTCACTCCTTTGGGGACTTGCGTTTGTGGCACAAGGGCAAGCCGCAGACAAGGTTCCTCCATTTATGTTCAACGCACTTCGCTCGTTTATCGGCTCGCTGTTTCTTCTGGGATTTCTTTTTATTACCTCGCGCCCCCGCCACCTTCCTTTGTTTCCGACCACAAAAGAAGGGCGCAAGGAGGCACTTCTCGGAGGCATTCTGTGCGGAATTCTATTGACGATCAGTGTCAATTTTCAGCAATTCGGACTCACCTATTACCCGGAAGGTACTGCCAGCGAAGCTCGCGCGGGATTTTTGACCGCCCTTTACGTAGTTCTTGTCCCGATCATTTCCGTATTTTTCGGAAAGCGCATCAAATTGCCGATCTGGATCGCCGTTGTCATTGCCATTGGCGGCATTTATATGCTGAGCTTGTCAGGCGGACTTGAGAGCATTTATCTTGGTGATATTTTGGTATTCTGCTGTGCGATCAGCTTCAGCTTTCATATCATGGCAGTGGATCGCTTTGCTGAGCCTGTCGGAGGAACGCTCCTATCCATGCTTCAGTTTTTTGTATGCGGTATCTTATCTCTCATTCTCTCCCTTTGCTTTGAAGCACCGATTTGGGAGGACATTCTTTCCGCGGCACCTCAAATTCTTTATACAGGCATTGTTTCCAGCGGTATCGCCTACACTCTTCAAATCTACGGTCAACAGTATGCCGAGCCTGCCATCGCCTCTATTTCCATGAGCTTGGAAAGTGTCTTCGCGGCTTTAGGAGGTTGGCTGATTTCAGGGAACACGCTCTCTCCGCGTGAACTTTTGGGATGCACGCTTGTTTTTCTTGCCATTATTTTGGCACAGATTCCTCAATTCCTTGAAAGCAGAAGGCATCGCACTCCCACTGAAAAATAAACACAAAAATCACGCACAAAATGCGTTCGGGCTCTTGACATCGAACGCATTTTGTGTTACAATTTACATGTTCCAATGAAAACGAATACGCAGATGTAACTCAATGGCAGAGTGTCCGCTTCCCAAGCCGAATACGCGGGTTCGATTCCCGTCATCTGCTCCAAAAAAAAACGACAGGTCACCCTGTCGTTTTTTTGAACGATCCACATACGGAGGGCTTTATGAAATCACTTTTGGTCAGTGCCTGTCTCCTGGGCACTCCTTGTCGCTATGACGGCGCCTCACATCCTCATAAAGACGTCTGTGCGCTCGCAAAGCACTACCGTCTCATCCCTGTATGTCCGGAGGTCCAAGGTGGCCTCCCTACGCCTCGTACCCCCAGCGAGATCATCGGCAACACCGTCATGACAAAGGACGGACGAAACGTCACACAAAATTATGAGCTCGGTGCGCGCGAAGCACTCAAGGCAGCTATTGAAAACGGTTGTGACACTGCGATTCTCAAGGAAAGAAGTCCTTCTTGCGGTTGCAAAAAGATTTATAACGGTCATTTCGACGGCATACTTGTCGACGGAAACGGAATTGCCGCCGCCCTCTTGATCAAAAACGGCATTCGTGTACTGGGAGAGAGCGAGGCTTACACTTTATTGGATTAAAAAATCTGTGCAGCGAACGCAAAAAGCGCATTCACTGCACAGATTTTTTACCAATCAACCAAAGATCATAGAAAACTCCACCGTCTTCTCTGAACCGGGCTGCACGCGGAACATGTCGGATCTGGTTTCCATATCTTCGATCACACCGTCATATCCGGGAAGTCCGCACCAAGGCTCAATGCACACAAAGGGTGCTTCCATCTTCGGCTTATGCCATACACCGAGATAAGGCATGTCGGGATAATTCAAGGTAACGTAGCGATCGGTTTGATTCGATTTTAATGTCACCGTGCTGTCAGCACGGGAAAGGAAAATCGCATCATTATCAAACAGATCATGGCGGAGCGAAAGCCGTTTTCCATCCTCAAGAGGGAACGCGGTTCTGGTTCCGTCACGCAAGCAGCGCTCCGTGCTGTTGATCTGATCGGGACTGCAAGCATTTTGAAACTCCAGATAATAATCGGAGAACTCTCCCTTTCCTTCCATAGGCACGTTGAAGCCGGGATGCGCACCAATCGTAATGGGAAGAACGTCTTCTCCCGGATTCTTCATCACAAAGCGATTGATCAGCCGGTGTCCTTCAAGAATATACCACACGTCCAATTCAAAATCAAAGGGATATACCGCCTTGGTTTCCTCATTTGCAACCAAGCGGAAGCAAATGGAGGTCTCACTCTGCTCCGCTACCGAGAATACGGAGGGACGGATAAAGCCATGGCAATTGATGTCATAGGTTTTTCCACGGTACGTATATTTGCTCTCAAAGAATCTTCCGCACACGGGAAATACGAGAGGTGCTTTGAATGGCCAAACGGCGGGATCTCCCACCCAAATGTATTCGCAATCTCCTCCTTTTACAGAATGAAGCTCCGAACCGACGTCGGAGACCGTTACAGTCAGTTCACTGTTTTTCAACGTGTAAAGCATGGTAATTTCTCCTTTATATGTAAATAACGATCTGATAAAACTATTATACCGCATTTTCAATCGCATTGCAATACTTTTTCCAAAATGCACAAAAACATTCAAAAAAGCGTCAAACGGATACAAGTTTTGTCACTTATTACAAACATCTCACTTTTTTTATTTTTTTCAAAAAAAGGCTTGACAAGGATTGTGTTTTGTGTTATAATATTCAAGCGTTGGCGGGATAGCTCAGTTGGCTAGAGCAACCGGTTCATACCCGGTAGGTCATGGGTTCAAATCCAATTCCCGCTACCATCGGCCCGTTGGTCAAGAGGTTAAGACACCGCCCTTTCACGGCAGTAACAGCAGTTCGATTCTGCTACGGGTCACCAAAAAGCAACAAGTCCTTTGGGACTTGGTGTTTTTTGTTGTCCTGTAGCCACTGTGAGAACAGCCAAGCGCAAACGCGTACATAAAAGCTATCAGAAATTATATGCGCTTGGGGAAAGAATTTGCCATGCAAATTCTTTCGGCGAAGCA
>JAZSMX010000001.1:0-2407 GCA_045536125.1 Eubacteriales bacterium
CCTCGGTTTTTTGGTCCAGGAAGGGGGAAGAGGACCAATTGGGTTTCCGCTTTAGCCACTCTGCCCCTTTCAAACGTAGAAAAGCTTTGTGTTATTTTCTCCCATGCTCCAAAAACATGGGGGAGAACGCGAAGAAGATCGCAGCGAGGGCGACGTTGATGCCTGCGGCAACGAACGCGCCGAGCGGGAGCAGCATGGGAGAGATGATCGCGGCGACAACGAGAATGATGACGTCGGGGAGAAGTCCGAAATAGACGAAGCAGACCTGAATGACGGATTTGATTCCCTTGCCCGTGATCGTGGGAATGGAAAGGTCGATGAACATGCCCGTATTGCTTGAATAGAGATCGACGGTGACGGAGAAAAGCATCCAGAGAAGTGAGATCAGAGGATTGACACCGAGGATCAGGGTGACTGCTACGTATGCGGGAAGAAGATCCAAGAGGCAATTCACCGTGCCCCCCATGAGTGAGAAGAAGGTCTTTTTCCATGCGTTTTCGGGAACTAACAGGAAGGAATCGCAGCTGATGTCGGTGGAGATGGGATTCCCGAGAGAGCGGAAGAAGACGATGCCCGAAAGGATGAGCGCGGCGGGGAGAATATCGTGAATCTCAAGCACGAAGCGCGAGAAGAGCGCGGCGCAGATTCCGAGGGCAAGATAGGTTTCCGAGGTTTTGGTAAAGACACGGAGGTGGGCAAAGCGGAAGCGGTTATACATCGCCTTGAAGAAGTAGACCGATGCGCCCTTGCCGTGACGGAGGCCGTCTCTTTGCAGCCGTTCCGAGCGATCCTTCGTTCGTTTGATGGCAGCTCCCGTGGGGGAGGACTGTGCCGCGTCAAGAAGCGCGGCGGTTTCCTCGCTCTTTGCCATGGCTTCCTCGTAAAAGTCGGCATGCAGCCGCGGAATGATGAGGGCAAGCGCTGCCACGGTCGCAAGGAGCGGAAGGAGTGTCAGAAGGACACCGATGAGGTTTTCCTCAATGGCAAACATGCAAAGTCCCTTGAGCCAGCCCCATACGGGGATGTAGCGGGTAAAGGGGGCACCGAAAAAGTCCATGACGGCATCCAAGGGCTCTTTTTGGCTCGTATACACGAAAAGCACGGTCGCGCCCGCAAGAAGGACGAGTGCTCCCAAGAGTGTCGGCCGCAGATAGGCTTTGGCGCGCGGATGGGTGGAAAGCACGGTGTAGGTCAGCACCTGGAGGAGCTTTGCGATGATGAGAAGCAGGAGGAATGCCCCCAAGATGCCGAGAAGCCCCAAGGGCGGCACGCCCGATTCCAAGAACGAAGGGAGCTGGAGAAGCATATAAAAGCCGATGAAAAGGAAGCTTCCCATCTGCATCAAAAGTCGGAAAAAGAGCACCGACTGAGGCTTCATGGGAGACGCGAAGAGGATGGGAACGTCGGCAGGGAGGAAGATGACGTTCGCGCTTTTGTCCGCTCCGAAAAGATGGAGGGTGAGAAGTGCGAGCACGATCCCGCCTGCAACCAATTCGATCATGCGGTACACGTCGGCAAGCTCCTCTTCCGTCAAGGGCTCTTCCTCTGCGTATTCTTCCTCTTCGTATTCTCCGTCCGCGTATTCTTCGTCCGCGTATTCTTCCTCTGTGTATTCTTCGTCAAGGAAGGCGTCCTCAAGGAGGGATGCCCCTATTCCGAAGAGAAATCCGAAGGCGAAGCAAACCACGATCATGATGGCAACCCAGGTTTTAAAGAGCTTTTTGATCTGGTTTTTGACCGAGCAGAATGCGTAATAGAAAAACATGTTCACTTTTCTTCCACCGTCCCATCCGCCGTATCCGATACCGTTCCCTCGGTGACCTCAAAGAAGAGATCCTCCAGGGTTTTGTCGGTGCTCTCCAGATATTCGCGCGTGACGTTGGCGCGGATCGAGCCGTTTTGCATGATGAGGGTACGGTCCCAGAGCATATCCACGCTGTCAATGATGTGGGTACTGATGAGCATGGTGCAGCCCGCCTCGCGCATCTCGGACAGGATTAGCTTCAATTCCTTGATGGCATGAGGATCAAGTCCGATCATCGGCTCGTCGAGCAGCAGAAGCTTCGGACGGGGCAAAAGACCGAGACAGAGATTGAGCTTTTGCTGCATGCCCTTGGAAAGCTCATCTCCGAATTTTTTCTTCTTGTCGGAGAGCTCAAAGCGTTCGAACAGCTCGTCAGCCCACTCCTTGTAATTCTCAAGACGGTAGGCGCGTGCCAAGAATTCCATATGCTCCGAAACCGTGAGGTTCGGATAAAGAGAGGGAAGCTCGGGGATGTAGCCGAGGATCTTCCGCGCGTCGGTGCTTTTGTTCGGGAATGCGCCGACGGTGATCTCTCCCTCGTAGCGTAAAAATCCGATCGCCGCCTTCATCAGCGTGCTTTTGCCCGCGCCGTTCGGACCGAGC
>JAZSMX010000155.1:0-6818 GCA_045536125.1 Eubacteriales bacterium
TCGATTTGACACTGCCCCTTTTTTATTGATGAAATCAGTGGATGATGCAAACCTCGGTATCCTTATCGAAGAAGTGCATTCTTTCCATATCAAAGCCGATCTTGATCTTCTCACCTGCACGGGTGGTGGATCTGGAGGAAACGCGAGCGGTCAGCTTGCCCTCTTCACCAACCTTGAGGTAGAGGTAAATTTCAGCACCCATCAGCTCGGTTACGTCAACGTCAGCCTCAAGGGTTGCGCCAACGCAATGAGCATCGATGTAAGCAGCATCGTCATGGATACACTCGGGACGAAGACCTGCAACAACCTCCTGGCCGATGTAGGGCTTGAGCTCCGCAGAGTTCGCCTTCTCGGCGGGAACCAACAATTCGTTGCCCTCGAATACGAAGTAAACCTTGCCGTCCTTCTCAACGAGAGAACCGTTCATGAAGTTCATCTGGGGAGTTCCGATAAAGCCTGCAACGAAGATGTTGACAGGATTGTCATACAGATTCTGAGGAGTTGCAACCTGCTGAATCAAACCGTCCTTCATAACGACGATTCTCGTTGCCATGGTCATAGCCTCGACCTGGTCGTGCGTTACGTAGATAAAGGTGGTCTCAACGCGGTTGTGGAGCTTGGTAAGCTCGGTTCTCATGGTTGCACGGAGCTTTGCGTCCAAGTTGGAAAGCGGCTCGTCAAGAAGGAATACCTGAGGATCACGGACAATTGCACGTCCCAGTGCAACACGCTGCTTCTGACCACCGGAGAGAGCCTTCGGCTTACGGTCAAGAAGGTGGGTGATATCCAGAACGCGAGCAGCCTCTTCAACCTTCTTCTTGATGGTTTCCTTCGGAACCTTGCTCAGCTTCAGACCGAATGCCATGTTTTCAAACACGGACATGTGGGGGTACAGAGCGTAGTTCTGGAACACCATCGCGATCTTACGGTCCTTAGGTGCTACGTCGTTGACGAGACGGTCACCGATGAAGAGCTCACCTTCGGAGATCTCCTCAAGGCCTGCGATCATACGAAGCGTTGTGGACTTACCGCAACCGGAAGGTCCGACCAATACAAGGAACTCTTTATCCTTGATTTCCAGATTGAAATCGGAAACCGCGGTCACGCCGCCCGGATACTTTTTATAAATATGTCTGAGGGATAAGCCTGCCATTTTGTAATCCTCCTGTAACTCCTTTTCGGAGCATTATTTTTCATCTAATATTGTACCAAATTTTCGTCGAAAATGGAAGAGTTTATTTCTCCAAAATTTCGCTTTTTTAATTGTGCATCTTGCACAACTCGTCAAGAAACTCACACCCTTTTCGCCTTTGCAAAGGCGGGTTGCGCTTTCATATATTAAAATTAGGATTTTTTGACGGAACGCATGGTCAGAGAAATCCGCTTCTTCGGAACGTCCACGGAAAGCACGCGTACCTTCACCGTATCCCCCACCTTCACCACGTCGGAGGGGTGCTTCACAAAGCGGTCGGAAAGCTGGGAAATGTGAACCAGTCCGTCCTGATGCACGCCGATGTCCACAAACGCGCCGAAATCGATGACGTTTCTCACCGTTCCCGTCAGCTCCATGTCGGGCTTGAGATCCTCCAGGGAAAGAATGTCGTCGCGAAGCACGGGGGGCGGCAGCGTATCTCTGATATCGCGTCCCGGCTTTTCCAGCTCTCCCACGATGTCGCGCAAGGTCGGAACACCGATGCCGAGTTGCTCGGCGACCGCGCTTTCCCCACTCTTCCGTATCTTCTCACCGAGCTCGGAAAGTCCCGTGCTTGCCACGTCCTCCTCGGTATAGCCGAACATGGAAAGAAGCGCGCGGCATGCTTCATAGGATTCGGGATGCACGCCCGTGTTGTCAAGGATCTCCTTCCCTCCCGGAACTCTCAAGAATCCCGCTGCCTGCTCATATGCCTTCGCACCGATGCGCGGCACCTTGAGAAGCTGTGCGCGCGCGGTAAACTCACCGTTCTCCTCACGGTATTTCACGATGTTTCTCGCAGAGGTGATGTTGATTCCCGAAATGTAGGAAAGCAGCGAATAGGATGCCGTGTTGATATCCACGCCCACCGCATTGACGCAATCCTCCACGACGCCGCCGAGGGCTTCGTCAAGACGCGCCTGCTTCATGTCGTGCTGATACTGTCCGACACCGATGCCCTTGGGATCGATCTTGATCAATTCCGCCAAGGGATCCTGCAGGCGGCGCGCGATGGAAACCGCGCTTCGTTGCATCACGTCAAATTCGGGGAATTCCTCTGCCGCCAGCTTGGATGCAGAATAAATGGAAGCGCCCGCTTCGCTGACAACGATATATTTTACGTCCTCGGGAATTTCCTTGAGCAGCTGTGCCACAAAAATTTCGCTTTCCTTGGAAGCCGTTCCGTTTCCGATCGCGATGACGTCCACGTGATTCTTCGTGATCAGTCGCTTCATGACAGACTTGCTCTTCTCAATCTCCTCACGGGGCTTGACGGGGTAAATGACGGCGGTATCCACCACCTTTCCGGTTTTGTCAACGACCGCAAGCTTGCAGCCGTGCGCATAGCCGGGATCGAATCCCAGAACCGTCTTTCCCTTGAGGGGAGACTGCATCAGAAGATGCGAAAGGTTATCCGCAAAGAGCTTGATCGCTCCCTCGGAGGCATTGTCGAAGATATCGTTTCGGATCTCGCGCTCGATGGAGGGGGCAATCAAGCGGTCATAGCCGTCAAGGATCGCCGCCGAAACGTAGGGCTCCGCGGGGCTCTTATTGCAAAGCAGAATCTCGGAGAAGAGATAATTGAGAACAATCTCGGAGGCAACGGTGATATTCACCTTGAGGAACTCCTCCTTCTCGCCGCGGTTGATGGCAAGCACGCGGTGAGGAAGCACCTTTTTGAGTGCCTCGGAATAGTCGTAATACTGCGCGTAGACCGAGTCCTCCTCCTTCGCCTGCTTCGTTGTCAGTGTTCCGAACTCAAAGGTCAGGCGACGAAGCTCCTTGCGGAATTCCGCATTGTCAGACACGGTTTCGGCAATGATATCCTTCGCTCCCGCCAAGGCTTCCTCGGGGGTGGCAACCCCCTTCTCCTCATTGACGTACGCAGCTGCCTCCTCCTCGATGGAGGGCTCGTACGTTTCCTTTTGCGCAAGGATCAGCTCCGCCAACGGCTCCAGTCCCTTCTCACGTGCCACGGAGGCGCGCGTCTTACGGTGCGGACGGAAGGGGCGATAGATATCATCCACCTCGGTGATGGTGACTGCCGCCGCGATCGCCGCCTCGATTTCGGGCGTCATTTTTTCCTGTGCCGAGATCAGATCGTAGACCTCCTGCTTTCTCTTCTCAATGTTACGCAGAAAATTGAGACGGTCATTCAGATCTCTCAAAATATTATCGTCAAGGCTTCCCGTGACCTCCTTACGGTAACGCGCGATAAAAGGGATGGTATTTCCCTCGTCGATCAGCGCGACGGTCTTCTCTACTTGGTCTACCTTCAGTTTGAACTCTTCTGCAAGCTTTTCGGTAATGTTCATGGGTGTGTTCCTTTCTTCGGAAATCATGGTTTACTGTTCTTTCAATCGTTCGCACTCTTCCTCGGTCAGCTCCCGCCATTCCCCACGGGAAAGCGAAGAATCCAAGGAAAGCGATCCGAACGTGATGCGCTCAAGATAGGTGATCTGATTGTGGACGGCAGCCATCATCAATTTGATCTGATGGTATTTGCCCTCGGTGATGAAAATAACCCCCTCGCGCTCCCCTGTCATCTCAACGCGCGACGGCTTTGTGACGTATCCGCCGATGTCCACGCCCCTCTCCAGCGCCTCGGTATCAAGAGAGGAAAGCGGAAACTTTACCCGAAAGGCATAGCTCTTTTCCACGTGATTTTTCGGAGAAAGCAAGCGGTGGGCAAGCTGACCGTCGTTGGTCAGGAGCATCAACCCCAGCGTGTGCTTGTCCAGTCTCCCTGCGGGAAACAGCTCCATCCTTTGAAGATCCGGGGGCAGCAGCTCGGTCACGACGGGATCCTTCCCGTCCTCGGTTGCGCTGATGTATCCGTCGGGCTTATTGAGCATGATATAAACGTATTTGCGGTAACGCACGGGAGCTCCACAGAAGAGCACTGCATCACGCTCCGGCTCAACCTGCACATCGGCACGCTTTACGGAAATACCGTTGACAAGAATCTGTCCCGCGCGCACGGCACGTGCCGTTTCCTTGCGGCTTGCAAGTCCGCATTCCGAGAGCATTTTATCCAGCCTCACTCCCTCACCTCCGCAAAAATCATCATCCTTTATATTATACCATAAAACCCTTTTTTTGTAAAGTGCCAAAAGCAAAAAAAATACCCACGGGAGCTGTGCTTCCCTGTGAGTATTTTTTCCGATCAGCGAATATCCACGTTGACCTTTTTTCCGCTGTTGACAGATGCCGCCTTGATCACAGTGCGGATCGCCTTCGCGATTCTGCCGTGTCTGCCGATGACCATTCCCATATCGTCGGGAGCAACGGTCAAGGTCAGGTTGATCGTGCGCTCATCCTCCTCGACGGTCACGTGAACCTCATCGGGAGAATCGACGATCGCCTTGGCAATGTCAAGCAAGGTTTCCTGCAAATTTACCATCCTGTATCTCCTTATCGGGAAGATCAGTCAACGATTCCACTCTTCTTCAAGAGGGACTTTACAGTCTCGGTGGGCTGTGCGCCGTTACCGAGCCACTTCTTTGCCTTCTCTGCGTCGATCTTGATTTCTGCGGGCTCGGTCAGGGGGTTGTAGTAACCGATCTCCTCAATGAAACGACCGTCTCTGGGAGAACGGCTGTCTGCTACGATCACACGGTAGAAGGGTGCCTTCTTTGCACCGATTCTTCTCAGTCTCATTTTTACTGCCATGATTTGTTTCCTCCAAAAATAAAATTGTTTTTTCTATGAATGAACGGTGAAATCAGAATGGCATCTTCATTCTACCGAGCATTTTCTTGCCTTGCTTCGATTTGCCCATGCTGCTGAACTGCTTCATCATCTTCAGCATCTGGTCAAACTGCTTGAGAAGCTTATTGACGTCCTCTACGGTCGTTCCCGAGCCCTGCGCGATTCTCTTCTTCCGAGACGCATTGATGATATCGGGATTTTCCCGTTCCTTGCGCGTCATGGAGCGGATGATCGCCTCAGTACGTGAAAGCACCGATTCGTCGATTTTTGCGTCCTTGAGCGCTCCCGGCTTGACACCGGGCATCATTCCCATGAGCTGCTCCAGATTTCCCATGCTCTTGAGCTGTGCCAATTGCGCGAGATAATCGTCCAGGGTGAAGGTCTGACGGCGCATCTTTTCCTCAAGCTCCGCTGCCTGCTTTTCATCAAACGCCGCCTGCGCCTTGTCAATCAGCGTCAGAACATCGCCCATCCCGAGAATTCTCGACGCCATACGGTCGGGATAGAAGGGCTCGATGGCATCCAGCTTTTCTCCCATACCCACAAACTTGATGGGCTTTCCCGTCACGTAGCGGATGGAAAGTGCCGCACCGCCTCGCGTATCACCGTCAAGCTTCGTCAGAATCACACCCGTGATGTCCAGCAGCTCGTTGAAGGTCTCGGCAACGTTGACGGATTCCTGACCGATCATGGAATCCACCGTCAGAAGAATCTCCGTAGGCGCAACCGCAGCCTTGATGTTTTTCAGTTCATCCATCAATACCTCGTCAATCTGAAGACGTCCCGCGGTATCAATGAAAACCATATCGTATCCCTTTTGGTTGGCAAATTTTATGCCTTCCTTGGCGATCTCAACGGGGGAAACCTTGTCTCCCATGGTGAACACGGGAATCTCCAATCTCTCACCCACGATCTCCAGCTGCTTGATCGCCGCGGGACGGTACACGTCACACGCGACCAGCAAGGGGCGCTTACCCTGCTTTTTATACATCCCCGCGAGCTTTCCCGCGTGAGTCGTTTTACCCGCACCCTGAAGACCTACCATCATAATGACCGTAGGAGGCTTGGAGGCAATCGTCAATTTTGCCTGAGAGCCGCCCATCAGACGCGTCAATTCCTCATTGACGATCTTAACGACCTGCTGTGCGGGCAAAAGAGATTCCAGCACCTCGGAGCCGACGGCTCTTTCGGACACGATCTTGATAAACTCACGGACAACCTTGAAGTTGACGTCTGCCTCAAGCAATGCCAGCTTGATCTCGCGCATTCCCGCTTTGACGTCTGCCTCGGTCAGCTTTCCCTTGTTGCGGAACTTCTTGAAGGCGTTATTCAGCTTTTCGCCAAGACTTTCAAACATATCCGACCTCCTTTGATCCGTTCTGCGTTATCCCTTTACCGTGTCAAGCAAGCGTTGTGCCGCTTCTCTGATCTCACCGTCGATCCCACGCTCCTCCATCACGGAAAGAAGCGTTTCCGCGCACGTCTCCGTCACGCGAAACCGTTCGGCAAGCCCCAATTTTTCCTCGTAAAACAGAAGCTCCTCCTCTGCCTTCTTGATCAACTCACGCACGCCCTGTCTGGAGATCCCGATTTCCCCCGCAATCTCCGCAAGAGAAAGATCGTCGTTGTAATACAGATCCAGCACCGTGCGCTTCCGCTCCGAAAGAACGTCACCGTAAAAATCAAGAAGAAAGCCGATTTCAAGGTTTTTTTCAAACATTTGTCCTCGCCTCCAACAGGTGTAAAGCAAAACGCTTTACATAGTATACCACACTCCCCCCGCTTTGTCAAGTGTTTTTGAAAAATATTTTTTACGTCCCCAAAGATCCCAAAAAGGGGGTGAGTCAAATGCGAAAACGCATTAGGGCTAAGCCCAAACCCTTATTACAAACAGAAAGAGATAACAAATCGTGTT
>JAZSMX010000014.1:0-6957 GCA_045536125.1 Eubacteriales bacterium
CACTATTGCTCCGCGGAGCGGCAGTTCCGCACGCCCGTGGAATACGGAGCGCAGCGCTCCCCCACCGCGCAATGGACGGTGACGGGAGCGGGTGCATTTCTGTTGGAGACGGCAGAAAAGGAGGAAGCGCGTCCCGTCGTGACGCGCGCTATGATCGGGAAGGCGATTGATATGGGGATCAAGGATGCCTCCAATATGGGAGCGGCAATGGCGCCTGCGGCGAGGGACACGCTCTGCCGCTTTTTTCGGGAGAGCGGTGAGCGCCCCCAAAATTACGGCTTGATCGTGACGGGGGATCTCGGCTTTGAGGGAGCGTCCCTCCTTTCCTCGCTGATGCGTGCCGAGGGATATCCCCTGGGGGAGGAGTACGTCGATTGCGGATGTCTGATCTATGACAGAGACCGCCAGGACGTTCACGCGGGCGGCTCGGGCTGCGGCTGCTCCGCGTCGGTCCTTGCCTGTCATCTCTTGCCGCGCATCACGGAAGGGGAATGGGAGCGGATGCTCTTCCTCGGCACGGGGGCAATGATGAACCCCGACAGTCTCAAGCAGGGAAAGGGAATTGCGGGTGTGGCGCATCTTGCGGAGATTCTCTCGCCCGAATGCTACACGAAAGGAGTGTGGAAGGGATGCAAGCATTGATGCCGTATCTGTGGGCATTTCTGATCGGGGGAGCGCTTTGTGTGATCGCGCAGCTTCTGATCGACAAAACAAAGCTCACCCCCGCAAGAATTCTTGTGACCTACGTGGTCGCGGGGGTGATTCTGGGAGGACTGGGAATTTACCGTCCCTTAGAGGAGGTGGCGGGAGCGGGGGCGACCGTCCCCTTGACGGGCTTTGGCTATCTCATTTCCAAGGGGGTGAGGGAGGCGGTGGAGAAGGACGGGCTGCTCGGTGCGCTGACAGGACCGCTGAGTGCCGCGGCGGCAGGGATTGCCGCCGCGTTGATCTTTTCTCTCATCGCCTGTCTTTTTACCCGTGGAAAGCCCAAAAAATGAGCGGTCAGAGCAGCCTCGTGAAAAACAAGATCACACCGTAAAGGAAGCCCGCGAGCGTGCCGTAGAGAATGACGGGGCCCGCGACCGTGAAGATTTTTGCGCCCACACCGAGAATCAAGCCCTCGGAGTGACTGTCGATGGCGGGGGAGGCGACGGCATTGGCAAAGCCCGTGATGGGAACGAGTGTCCCCGCTCCCGCGTATTTGGCGACGTTGTCGTAAAATCCGAGGGCGGTGGAAAGGACGGAAAGAAAAATGAGGGAGACCGAGGTCAACGTCCCCGCCACCTTGGCATCCGCGAAGGGAAGCATGAGAAACAGATTGGAAAGAAGCTCTCCCAGGGTGCAGATCCCGCCTCCGATCAAAAAGGCAAACAGACAGTTTTTGAAGGTGGGAGAGTGCGGCGCGTGTGCGTCGGCAAGCCGACGGTAGGTTTTTTGATCCATAAAATTCTCCTTTTTTTCGTTTGAAATGAGTGTTCCCTTCAAAATTTCTTCTTATACGGTTGACAAGCGGCGAAAAAAAGGCTATACTTTAATCAAGCGGGATTCACGGGTTCGAATCCCCGTTGATTCGGAAAAGCGCGCCGATGCGCGCGGAAAGGATGGCTTTTGATGAATTGGGATGAATTGTACGGCGGTATGAAGAGAATCGCCAAGAGCACCGCGAAGAAGCTCAATGAGACGGCGGATATGGCGGCGCTTCAGGTCAAGCTGAATGCGGCACAGAATAAATTGGAGGAGGCGTACACGCTGCTCGGACGCACCTCATATCTGCATTTTACGGGGGAAGAGGATCTTTCCAAGAAGGTGTCCCTTGCGGTCGATTGCGTCGAAAAGGCAAGAACCGAGGTGCGCGATATCAAGCTGCAGATCGCACTTGCCAAGCAAAAGGCAGAAGAGGAGCGTGCGGAGCGCGAGGCGATGGATCGGGATACCGATCCTTCGGCGGATGATGGAGAGACCAATCAAAGCGAAGCTTAAAGTAAAACAAAGCTGAAAGTAAAACAAAGCAAGGGATGCGTCGCGCGTGACGCATCCCGTGCTTTGTTTTACTTAGGGGCTCGGCAGATTTAGGCGAGAAGCGGCGAATTCGGGGCGTGAGGCGTACAAAGGTACGTCGAGCCCCGAATTCGACGGTAGAAAAAGCCCGTAATATTTTGGAGAATTTCGAAGAAATTCAACCGATTCCTGTCTCATTTTCTGATTTTACCGGAAAACGGGACTTTTTTCTTTTTTCCACGGGCTTTTTCGTTCTCGTCAAATGTGACAGCCCCTTGATGTTTATTGGTTCCGAATCAATACTACCGCTACGTCGTTCACGTTCGTTCCCGTCGGTCCTGTGAAAATGAGCGAATCGACCGCGGCAAGCGCGTGGTAAGAATCGTTTCTCTCCAAAGCCTCCTCGGGAGAGATGCCGCATTCCTCCATCCGACGTGCCGTCTCCCCGTCGGCATATCCGCCCGCTGCGTCGGTCGGTCCGTCCGTTCCGTCCGAGCCGACGGAGAAGACGCATACGTTCTCGGTGCCGCGCAGAGCGCAAGCGGCGGAGAGCGCGATCTCCTGGTTTCTGCCGCCCAGCCCGTCACCGCGCAAGTGAACCACGGTTTCTCCACCCGCGATCAAGGCAAGAGGGTGGGGCGTGTCGGCATTCTTTTTGGCAAGGGAAGCTAAGTATTCTCCCACGTCGCGCGCCTCCGAGGAAAGATCGTCGCAAAGGATTTCTCCGCGGTATCCGAGCTCTTCTGCGGCATCCCGCGCGGCAATGCAAAGCTCGCGTACACTGCCCCCGACAAAATAGGTTGCGTTTTCAACGGTCTTCGGTGTTTCCGCAGCAAGCGTTTTCTTCATTTCTTCGGTCAGCGTCAGCGCGTATCGGGAAGCGATCTCCAACGCCTCGTCCGAGGTGGACGCATCGGGCGCGGAGGGACCTGAGGCAATGGTGTCGATCCGATCTCCGAGGACGTCCGAGAGCAGAACGGTAAAGACCTCTGCAGGTGCGCAATGCGCGGCAAATTTGCCGCCCTTGACACGGGACAAATGCTTGCGGACGGTGTTGATTTCCTCAATGGAAGCACCGCGCGCCAGCAGCTCGCGCGTGATTGCTTGAAGCTCGTCAAGCGAGCAGTCCACGTCCTCAAAGAGGGCAGAGCCGCCCCCCGAAACGAGGAAGAGCACCGTGTCGCCTTCGGTCAGCGAGGCGGTCATTTCAAGAGCGCGCTTGGTCGCCCGAAGCGTTTGCTCGTCGGGGACGGGATGCCCTGCCTCAAAGATTTCAAAGGAGGGGATTTCTCCCTTTGCGTGTCCGTATTTGGTGATGACGATGCCGCGATCGATCCGCGCGCCGAGTGCTTCACGGGCGGTGCGCGCCATTTCGTATGCCGCTTTTCCGATTGCGACGGTGATGAGCCTCCCATCACGGGAGGGAAGCTGCGAAAGGGCGCGGAGAACCGCTTCTCTCGGCATGCACTTTTCAATGGCTTTGGTGTAAATGTGAGTTGCGTGATCTCTTAACATGGGGTGTCTCCTTCCTCCGCCACAAGGGCAAGGGCATCAAAATCTGTGGAAAAGACCGTGGATGCGGCGTAGATCTTCATGGGGATTTTGGCTTCGATGTCTCTCTGAGCCCCGACACCGAGTCCGTCAAGCAGCCATTCCGCGCCGCCGCCCAAGGGCTTGCCCGTATCCGAAAGAAGCTGATAGTGTAAAACGAGAGAGGGAAGCGGACGGTCGTATCCGTTTTTGACGGTCGCAAAGATCCGTGTTTCTCCGTCGCACAGCTCCGTGCGCACGTCGCTGACCGTCACGTGATTCATCACGGGAGAGGGGAGCGTGAGAAAACGGGTTGCGCGGACCGACGCGCTGATACTGCCCACGGCAGCACCGCGGAGACGTCTCGTGAGCGCGTAGTGATAGACAGTGTCGGGATCGATCGCCTCAATGCGATCTCCGATGACGGTCAGAACCTTGCCCGCCTTGTCCTTGAGCGTGATGTCAAGAGAGACACCGCGCGCCATCTCATGGGGGTTGGGATTGTGAATCTCAATACCGAGCGAGAGATGGTAGCCGTCCGCCGTTCGGTTTCCCGTGCTGCCGCCGATTTTCCCGATTTTCAGGGGAAGCGGCGTGCTTTTTTTGTCGTCCGCAAAGCTTTCCAGCGCCTCGCGGAAGGCTTCGAAGTAGCACCATGCGTAGGTGCAGGAGGGGTTTCTGTCCTCCATGTAGGCGAACTCCATCAGAAGCACGGTGAACAGACGCAGATAATGCATGACCGCCTCTACCTCGTCGGCATCGATTCCGACCGACAGGACGGTTGCCCAGTAAGAGCCGTCCAGGGCGCGAAAGCCGTTGCCGTACTTACGGGAGAGAAGGAGAAAATCCTCGCTGCTCTCGTCGCGGAAGGCAGAGAGCATCCTCCGGACGGTCGCATCGTCAATAAAGGGCGCGCAGGCGCGACGGTAAAATGCCTCCGCGTCATTACTTGTCCATCCTTGTGCTTTCGCTTCGGAAAGGAGCGCGAAGGAAAACTGGGCATGCATATTCAGATCCTCAATCAGGGAGCAAAGCTCTACGGGATGCTCCTCCCCGATGATATACGGTGTGGAAAGAAAGTCGGCGATATCTCGCATGACCTCGCCCATGCTTTTTCCGACGGCATTTTGAAATTCTGTTTCCATACGGTGCTTCCTTTGCGTGGTTGATTTTTGGGACGTGCTATTTCATATTATACCATCCTAATCCGCTCTTGGCAACCCCATTTTTAAAATTTGCAAACCCAAGAAAAAATTAAATAAATCCAAAGAAATGATATTGTATATCTCTTTTCTTTGTGTTACAATGGTAAAAAAGTCTCTTTTTAAAGGAGGATTACGGTATGCTGAATTTGTCCATCATGCCCCTGGATACCGATCACATCGAGGAGGTGTGCGAGGATATCATTGAGCAGCAGAGGAGCGGTGTCTCCACGCATGCCATGATGATCATGTATTTTACGCCCGTGGGAACACCGCCGATTGACCGTGCCGCGGAGTATTGCGAAAAATACGATCTGTACCGCGCGCGGCTTGACCGCGCGGGGGCGAAGTACGGAGTGCTGGTGCAGTCTACTCTGGGGCACATTGCGCTTCCCGCAACACCGCATCCCTTTCAGACGGTGGTGAGTCTTGTGGACGGAAGCAGTCTCGGAAGCACCTGCTGTCCCTTGGACACAGGCTTTCAAAAATACATCAAGGGGCAGATGCGGACGCTGGCGAAGCATTCCCCCTCGGTCGTGATGATCGACGATGACGTGGGACTGGTCTACCGTGACGTCAGAGGATGCGCGTGCCCCATCCATATGGCAGAGTTTAACCGCCGCGCGGGAACGAAGATGACGCGCGAGGAGCTGTATGCCCATACGCAGGGGAAGAGCGAGGAGGATCTCAGATACACAAAGCTCTACGTGGAGCTCCAGCGCGACGGACTGGTGAGTGCCGTCCGTGCGATGCGCGAGGGCTTGGATGAGGTTGATCCCACCATTCAGGGCGTGACCTCGGGCATCTACACGTCCACCTTCTGCGAGTTTTCGGGAGACATTGCCGAAGCGTTTGCGGGGAAGGGAAACCCGAGAGTGGTGCGCATGAACAACGGAATGTATACGGCGGCGGGCGCGCGCTTCTTTACGAAGAATATGTTCCGCGCAGCGATTTTGCGAGAGAACGTCAAGGACAAGGTGGACGTTTTCCTTGCCGAGACGGATACCTGTCCGCAGAACCGCTACAGCACAAGTGCTGCTCTTTTGCACGCGCATTTTACGGGCACGATTCTTGAGGGTGCAAAGGGCGCAAAGCATTGGATCACAAGGCTTTCCTGTCATGAACCCAACGCGGGGCGCGCGTACAGAAAAAAGCTTGCCACCTATTCGAAATTCTATGAAAAGCTGACCGAATACGCGGACGAATTGCGTCCGCTCGGCTGCCGCATTCCCTTGACACTTGCCCAGGACTACGGCTTCGTTCCCTCGGAGAGCGGATTGAATCTGAGCCCCTGGTCCACCTGTGTCCTGGAGCGCCTCGGCTTGCCTCTGTACTTCTCCTCCAAGGAGGGGGGAGCGGTCTTCCTGGACGATATCAGCGTCAACCGCTTTGATGACGACGAGGTGAAACAATTCTTCGGGGGCACACTGGTGCTTTCCGCAAAAGCCGCGAAATCGCTTTCCGACCGTGGATTTGGAGACCTTGTCGGTGTGGAGGTAAGACCGTGGGAGGGCGCGCGCGTGAGCAATGAGCTGGTTCTCGGAAAGAGCATTGCAAAGCAAGTGGGCTTTTGCGAGCTGCTTCCCACCGCGCCCACCGTCAAGGCACTTTCCTATGCGGTTCATAAGCCTGACGCGAACACAGTAAAAGAGCTTTTCCCGGCAGTGACGGGATACCGCAATCCGCAGGGCGGCTACACCGTGGTCTTCAGCGGAACGCCCGACACCCCCTTCAACTATGCCACGGCGTTTTCCATGCTTTGTGAAGCGCGCAAGGACCAATTGATCGACATTCTGAAAAAGGACGGCAATCTGCCGATCTACTATCCCGAGGATGCGGAGGTCTATCTCCGCGCGGGACTTCTTTCCGACGGTACGTTGTTCTGTGCGCTCTTCAACCTCTCCTTGGATCCCTTGGAGGAAATTCCGCTTTGCACCGACCGCAAGATCACGCGCGTCGAGATGCTGAACGAGAACGGCGAGCGCATTCCCGTCTCCTTCGAAAAGGACGCGGACGGAACGCTCCGCATCAAAAGGGAGGTTGGCGTACTCACTCCCGTCATCCTCTTCCTCGCGTAAATTCCGCAATGTGCCTACATTAAGCCCCCCTCCGGGAGGGGGGGAAAGTGCGGCTTCTGCCGCACAGGGGGGGATTGTTCCTCTCTTCTCTTTTCTCTTTTCTCTCTTCTCTCTTCTTTTCCCCCCCTCCGGGAGGGGGGGAAAGTGCG
>JAZSMX010000026.1:0-14582 GCA_045536125.1 Eubacteriales bacterium
AAAAATGCAACATAATATGTTGACAAATCAGATATAATATGATATACTATTATCGAAAGGAGTTGATGTTATGTCTAAAGTATCTACGAACATCAGCCTTGATGCTGAAACCAAAGCAAAAGCACAGGTAATGCTTGCTGATCTTGGAATGGATCTCTCTACTGCTGTAAACATTTTTCTTCGTCAAATGCTTTATGAAGGTGGAATTCCGTTTTCTATTACCAGAGAAGTTCCTAATAAGATTACACTTGAAGCGATGAAAGAAGCGCAGGAAATGTTTCGTTCTCCTGAAAAGTACAAGAAGTATGACAACGTGGACAGTATGATGGAGGACATTTTAGGTGAAGTATGAGATCGTCCCTTCCAATCAATTTAAGAAAGACTTAAAACTTGCGCAAAAACGCGGATATGATCTTGACAAAATAAAGAAGGTTATTACAGCTCTTGCGAACGGTGAAACACTTGAGGCAAAATATCGTGATCATTTGCTGACCGGAGACTACGGTGGATATCGTGAGTGTCATATTCAGCCTGATTGGTTGCTTGTATATCAGATAGACGGAGATCAGTTGATTTTATTTTTGGCTCGAACAGGTACGCATAGTGACTTATTCTGAGGTTTACCGATTGGTTTGCGAAAGTCTGCCAATCGGTAATTTCTTATATCGCATACATTACGGAGATTGCATGCTCATTCAATGAGCATGCAATGAATTGCCCGATGGGCATGAATTGGCTGCGCCATGAATTGCACCTGCTGTGCATGAATTGCCTTCGGCATTGAGAACAGGGCAATTCAAATCATGGAGGAGGCGGAATGCCGACGAGAAATCATGATGTGAAGCATCAATTCATGACGGCTCGCCGTCAATTCATTTAATTTCTTGTATAGCATCAGCTTTGCGGATGCGATGCTGATGATATATAAGAAAATAATTCTTCAAAAAGCGTTGACAAAATCACGGTATCGTGATATAATACAATTGAGGATAAAATCAAAAGGAGAATAACAATGCCGGTAATATCGAGATTTTACGGAATCATTATCAGAATGTATTTTTTGCAGAGTGAGCATAATCCGCCACATATTCATGCAATTTACAATGAAGATGTTGCGGCAATTGATTTTATGACAGGCGAGGTGCTCGAAGGGTATCTACCAAATAAAGCAATGAATATGGTTCAGGAATGGATTGCGATGCACAAAGACGCTCTGATGGAGATTTGGAAAACGCAGGAGTTCAAGAAGATCCCGCCACTTGAATGATTGGAGGTAGCATTATGTTTCACAAAATCAAAAATGTTTTTGCACTTCCCGAATACAAATTGAGTGTTCAATTTTCGGAGGGTGTAACCAAGATTTATGATGTAAAGCCTTTGTTTGAAAAAATACCTTTGTTTGCTGAATTAAAGGATAATCAAGCAGAGTTTGCTTGTGTGTCTGTTGATGTTGGCGGGTACGGTATTGTATGGAATGACGATCTTGACCTTTCCTGTGATGAGCTTTGGGAAAACGGTGTGCAGGTGGATACACCCTTTGACGGACTTATGGCTTTCAGCGACGCAACGGAGCTTTGGGGCTTGAATGAAAGCACACTTCGCAAAGCAATTGCCTATGGTAAACTTGTAAACGGTGTTGACGTTTGCAAATTCGGGAAACAATGGGTCGTATCTGTTGATGCAATGAAGAGGGAATACGGAAACGGTCATGAAAGAGTATGATTACCGATGAATTTGTGAAAGTCTGCCAATCGGTAAAAACCGATATTGCGGATCGATGGATCGACGTAGATTTGTCAACCGATCTTGATGGAAGGAGGGGATTTTATGGAGCTGCCGAACGCATTTGAAAAGCGCATGAAGCAATTGCTGGGATCGGAATACGGTTCGTTCTTGCACGCGCTTTCAACGGAGAGGGCGGTCAAGGGCTTGCGTGTCAATCGGCACAAGATCGATGCGCAGGTTTTTGAAGAAAATGCTCCTTTTTCGTTGGAAAAGATTCCGTATGCTGTGGGGGGATTCATTGTGTCCGATGACGCGGGCGCGGGGAAGCACCCGCTCCACCATGCGGGGGCATATTATATGCAGGATCCCGGGGCAATGGCAACGGTGGCGGCGCTTCCTTCCGCCGTGTGGAAAAAGAAGGGGCTTCGGATATTGGATCTGTGTGCCGCACCCGGTGGAAAGACCACGCAGCTTGCTTCCGCCTGCGAAGCATCGGGTGGCGCGGTGCTTGCCAATGAATACGTTGCGGCACGCAGTCGCATTCTTGCGGGAAACGTGGAACGCATGGGACTTTCGAACGTGTGCGTGACCAATCTGGACAGCCGCTATATTGCCGAGTGGTATCCTTCGTTTTTTGATCTGGTCGTGGTGGATGCTCCTTGCTCGGGAGAGGGCATGTTTCGGAAAAACGTGCCCGCGATTGAGGAATGGAGTCCCGAAAACGTTCTGTTGTGTGCCGCAAGACAGAAGGAGATCCTTGAAAACGGTGCGAAAACGGTCGCACCCGAAGGATATCTTTTGTATTCCACCTGCACCTATTCCGTGGAAGAGAATGAAGAGGTGGTGCTGGACTTTTTGAAAAGGCACTCCGATTTTTCGTTGGTTTCATGTAATGAATCTCTCATCCCCTATACCTCGGACGGGGTTGAGATCGCGGGCGGCGACGGATATGGGCTTTCCATGTGCCGCCGCTTTTATCCGCACCGCGCCAAAGGAGAAGGACAGTTTATCGCGCTCCTTTTCAGAGACGGAGGCGCACGTCGGGAGCAGGGGAGCGTCGCGGATGCGCGGCACGCGCCCGATCCGAAAGACGCGGCGGTCGCCGATGCGTTCATGAGGGAATGCACGGGGAACGCGTACGGCGGACTGTGTGTGTGCGGAGGGATGCTTTCGCTCTTTCAACGGGGGGATGCATGCATTCCCTTGCCGCCCTTTGGAACGGTTGCGGTCGGATGCACGTTGGGAGAGGTGAGACGGGGAAGGATTCTTCCTCACCATCACTTCTTTACCGCGCACGGAACGGAATTTCTATCGAAGCTTGCCTTGCCCGTTGATTCCCAAGAGATCGAGCACTATCTACTGGGAGAGGAGATCGCGGCACAGGGCTTGAAGGGATATACCGCGGTGCTTCTTTCCTGTGTAACGCGGGAGGTGACGTTGGGAGGAGGCAAGGTGTCAGACGGACGGTTGAAGAATTATTATCCGAAGGGGCTTCGTATCAAGCACTGAGTCAAAAAACGATCACCGAAATGCGAGGCTTTGCATTTTGGTGCGCGGTTTTTGGAGTTCGGGGCTGTCAGATTTGACGAGACCGAAAAAGCCCGTGGGAAAAAGAAAAAAGCCCCGTTTTCCGGAAGAATCGGAAAATGAGACAGGAATCGGTTGAATTTCTTCGAAATTCTCCAAAATATTACGGGCTAATTCTTGCGTCGAATTTGTACCCATCAAGAATTCGAACCAATCAGCCCTACAGCGAAGTCGGATCGTAGCCATGTCGTTCTGTGAGCCAAGGAGTTGGTTTCAAGTGTTGTCTTCCTAAGACCGCTTGGCCTCCGACTTATTTCGAAGAAATTCAACATATTCCTGTCTCATTTTTCGATTCTTCCGGAAAACGGGGCTTTTTTCTTTTTCCCACGGGCTTTTTCGTTCTCGTCAAATGTGACAGCCCCAGAGACGGATTCATTTTTCTTACGTTGCTCCAAAAACACGGTGATCATCTTGACAACGGCATTCGTCAGAACGATTCCGAGTGCCAAAGCCCCCGCAAGGGAGAGCGTGTAGATTGCCTTTTCCAAAAATCCCGTGCTATTCCCCTCCAAAAGGGCAGACATGGTGTAGTAAAGAGAGCCACCGGGGATCAGGGGGATCAAGGAGGTCATGATGAACGTGGTGGTCGGGGTTTTGAGAACCCTTGCAAAGATCTCCGCGTAGAGCGTGATCAGAACCGCCACAAAGAAATAGCGGAGCGCATCGTCGGGCGTGAGAAACTTGAACAGTACAAAAAGTGTCCAGGAAAGGAAGCCTCCGAGCGTTGCGAAAACCAACTTTTTGCCGCGTACGTTGAAGAGAATTCCAAAGAAGAGAGAGGCGATGCAGCCCGTGAAGATTTGCAGAATTTCGGAATAGGTCATGACAGCACACCTCCCAACGTCAATACGCAAAGCACGTATCCCGCCGCGATGGCAAGCGCGGTCAGCGCTGCTTCGATGCAGCGCAGAAGCCCCGCAATGCTGTCTCCCGTAAAGAGGTCGCTGAGCGCGGTGGTAAGACCGATGCCGGGAATCAAGGTCATGATATTTCCGATGATCACCTTATCCACACCGCCGATAAAGCCTACCTTGACCGCAGAGAATGCCAGCGCGGTCGCCAAAAAGGTGCAAATGAACTTGGCAAATATTTTGTTTGGCATGGTTTTGTCGGTCAGCATCACGACGGTTTTGAGGAGCGCCCCCACGACGAGGGAGACAATCGCTTCCGCAACCGTTCCTCCGAAAAACAGGGTGAACGCGCCCGCGATGACCGCATAGGCGACGTATTCCAAAAGGAGAGGGTACGAGCGGCATTTTCTGATTCCGTCCAATTCGGTTTGGATGCAGGACAGGGAAAGCTGCTCGCTGCAGATCCGACGGGACAGGGCATTGAGGCGGTGCAGCTTCTCAAGATTGGTTCCCGTCGCGGTGATTCTTCTGGTCTCCGTATAAACCTCGCCGTCGGGAGCATGCACGGTTGCCACCATGCTGCTTGGAATGATGAAAATGTCGGTTCTTGTCGCTCCGAGTGCCGTACACATGCGGCGCACGGAATCCTCCGTGCGATGTACCTCGGCACCCGACAGAAGCATCTCCTCACCGATGTCCATCACGCAATCCAGTATCTTTTTCATATGCGTTCTCCAAGATGAAATAGGGAAGTGTTTTTTTCTTCGTCCATTCTATCATGCTTTTGATGCTTTTTCAAGGCTTTTTTTCTTTTTCTCTGTTTTTTGCCGAAAAAAACGCAAAACTAAACTTCTTTTTGCCGATATTTTTGACAAACTCTTGACAAGACCTTCAAAAAATGGTAAACTATAACGGTATAGCTTATAGCAAATAAGGCAGGAGAAACATCATGAACAATTCTGAAAAAACAATGGAAAAAATCGTAGCGCTCTGTAAAACGCGCGGCTTTATTTTTCCCGGATCTGAAATTTACGGCGGTCTCGCCAACTCCTGGGATTACGGTCCTTTGGGCGTTGAGTTCAAGAACAACGTCAAGCGCGCTTGGTGGAAAAAGTTTGTCCAGGAGTGCAAATACAACGTCGGTCTTGACAGTGCCATCATCATGAATCCCGAGGCTTGGGTGGCATCGGGACACGTTGGCGGCTTTTCCGATCCTCTGATGGATTGCAAGGGCTGTAAAATGCGTCACCGCGCGGACAAGCTGATCGAGGATTATGCCTTCCAAAACGGTCTTAACGACAATCCCGCAGCATGGAGCTTTGAGGAAATGGCTTCCTACATCAAGGAAAAGAACATTGCTTGCCCTCAGTGCGGCGGTCACGATTTTGCCGACATCAAGAAATTCAATCTGATGTTCAAAACCTTCATCGGTGTCACCGAGGACAACTCCAACACCGTATATCTCCGTCCCGAAACGGCACAGGGAATCTTTGTTAACTTCCCCGCGGCACAGCGCACCACCCGTAAGAAGCTGCCCTTCGGTATCGCACAGATCGGTAAGTCCTTCCGTAACGAGATCACGCCCGGCAACTTCGTGTTCCGTACCCGTGAGTTTGAGCAGATGGAGCTTGAGTTCTTCTGCAAGCCCGGAACTGACCTTGAGTGGTTTGCATTCTGAAAGAACTATTGCCATCAGTTCCTTCTTAATCTTGGTATGCGCGACGAAAACCTCCGTCTGCGCGACCACGATCCCGACGAGCTTTGCTTCTATTCCAAGGCAACCACCGACTTCGAGTTCCTCTTCCCGTTCGGTTGGGGCGAGCTCTGGGGCGTTGCTGACCGTACCGATTATGACCTCGGTCAGCATCAGAACCACAGCGGCAAGGACATGACCTATTTTGACCAGGAAACGGGCGAGCACTATATTCCTTACGTCATCGAGCCCTCCTTGGGTGCTGACCGTGTCGCTCTTGCTTTCCTCGTGGACGCGTATGACGAGGAAATGATCGACGCGGAGAAGAACGACGTCCGCACCGTTCTTCATCTCCATCCCGCGCTGGCTCCCTTCAAGGCGGCAATTCTTCCGCTTTCCAAGAAGCTGGGTGACAAGGCGGGCGAGATCTATGACGAGCTTTCCAAGTACTTCATGATCGACTATGACGAAACCGGTTCGATCGGTAAGCGTTACCGCCGTCAGGACGAGATCGGTACACCTCTTTGCATCACCGTTGACTTTGAAACGGTGGGTGACGAAGAAAAGGTTGCCGACAACTGCGTCACCGTTCGTGACAGAGACACGATGGAGCAGGTTCGTATCCCGATCGCAGAGCTGAAGAGCTATATCGAAAAGAAAATCGAGTTTTAATCCCGAAAGGGGCTGTCAGATTCGGCGCTTCTCGCCTAAATCTGCCCAGCCCCTTTTTTGCGCATTTTACTTGACTTTTTTGTTTTTTTATGTATAATAATAAGATGAGATATTATTGGTATAAAAAAGGGGAAGCATATGAAAAAAAGCAATATTCTTCCGCCCGAGGAGCTGTCGCGGCAACGCGCTTACATCGCGCGGATGAAGGCGGAGAACGATCGTTTTTTCCAAAGTGAAGGATTCCGTCGCCGCGCCTTCGTTCTGACCTTCGGGTGTCAGCAGAACGAGGCGGACAGCGAAAAGCTTTCGGGACTTTCCCTTGCGATGGGATACGAACTGACAGATGCGCCCGAGGATGCCGATCTGATCGTCGTCAACACCTGCGCCATCCGAGAGCATGCCGAGCAAAAGGCACTTTCCATCATCGGGCAGTACAAGCACCTCAAGGCGAAAAAGCCGTCCTTGGTCATTTGTGTCGCGGGCTGCATGGTGGCACAGGAGCACCGCAGAAACGATATTAAATTCCGTTATCCCTACGTGGATTTCATCTTCGGAACGGCATCTCTTTTCCGCTTTCCGCAGCTTCTTGTCGAAAAGCTGGAGAGCGGCAAACGGATCTACTGCCCCGAGGAAGAGGAGTTCCTGGTTGCCGAGGAGCAGCCCATTCACCGCGAGAGCTCTTACCGTGCGTGGGTTTCGGTGATGTACGGTTGCACCAATTTCTGCTCCTACTGCATCGTTCCTTACGTGCGCGGAAGAGAGCGAAGTCGGGACAAGGCTTGCATCGTGGAAGAGGTGCAAGCGCTTGTGAAGGACGGCTACCGCGACATCACCCTGCTCGGTCAGAACGTCAATTCCTACGGCAAGGATCTTGGGTACGGATATGATTTTGCCGATCTTCTTTCCGAGCTTGACGCAATCGAGGGGGACTTCCTGCTCCGCTTTATGACGAGCCATCCGAAGGACGCGTCGCGAAAGCTGATCGACGTGATGGCGGCATCCCGTCATATCGCGCATCAGTTCCACCTTCCCATGCAATCGGGAAGCGACCGCATTCTCTCTCTCATGAACCGCCACTACGATACCGCGCGATATCTTGACACCGTGGATTACATGCGAGAAAAGATGCCCGACGTCACCCTGACCTCGGATATCATCGTGGGATTCCCCGGGGAGAGCGAGGAGGACTTTGAAGACACGCTTTCGATTCTTTCCCGTGTGCGCTTTGATATGCTCTATTCCTTCATCTACTCACCGAGAAAGGGAACGCCCGCTGCCGAAATGGAGCAATTGCCCGCGGGGGTCAAGAGTGCGCGCTTTGATCGGCTTCTCGCGCTTCAGAACACGATCGGGCTTGAAAAGAACGAAGCGCTGCTTCACCGCCCCTTACGGGTGCTTTGCGACGGAGAGAGCAAAAAGAACGCATC
This sequence comes from Eubacteriales bacterium, assembly GCA_045536125.1. GTDB lineage: Bacteria > Bacillota > Clostridia > Oscillospirales > CAG-272 > UMGS1865. The sequence continues at coordinate 7,956 of JAZSMX010000026.1, forward strand.
CCTTTTTTCGGGAAGAACCGAGGGGAACAAGATCGTATTTTTTGAGGGCTCAGGGGAGGACACGGGACACTTTGTCACCGTCATCGCAGACAGGGCAGATCCGTACGCACTGTACGGAAAAAAGATTTGAATCACATCATTTGAAAAATAGAAAAGGAGAACCCAACCATGGAAATTTTTGAACTTGCAAGCGAGCTTGGAAAGAAGCTCAAGGAGGACGCACGTCTTGTTGATCTGGAGAACGCAAAGAACGCATATGAGGAATGCAAGGAGCTGAAGACCTATCTGACCGAGTATGACGTACAGCAGAGAGCCATGCAGAAGGCGGTCACACAGGCGGAGCGAGATATGCAGCTGATTGAGAGCATTCAACACCGCATTGACGAACTGTATACCCTGATCTCGGAGCATCCCTGCTTTGCAGAGCTGAACCGCGCGCAGGAGGCTGTGAACGAATTGATGAACGCGGTCAATCAGACCATCATGACGCAGATCACGGGCGAAGAGCCCTCGGGCTGCACGCACAACTGCAGCACCTGCAGCGGCTGCCACTGATGTTCATAAAAACACAAAAAGGAGTGTACGGCTATGACTCCGATGATGGAGCAGTATTTTCAAATTAAAAATCAATACAAGGATTATCTCCTTTTTTACCGCTTGGGTGACTTCTACGAAATGTTTTTCGACGATGCCATCCTCGCTTCCCGTGAATTGGAGCTCACGCTGACGGGAAGAGATTGCGGCGAAGAGGAGCGCGCACCCATGTGCGGCGTCCCGTTCCATTCATCGGAGGGGTATATCGGAAGGCTGATCGAAAAGGGCTACAAGGTCGCGATCTGCGAGCAGGTAGAGGATCCCGCGCTTGCAAAAGGGCTCGTCAAGCGCGAGGTCATCCGCGTGGTCACGCCCGGAACTCTGATCGAGACGGACCTTTTGACCGAGCAGAAGAACAATTATCTTTGCACTATCTTTATGGAAGAGCGCGAGGTCGGTCTTTGCTTTGCCGATGCCTCTACGGGCGAGGTGAGCGCGACGGTTCTCTCGGGCGACAACACGGTGGCAAGGCTGAAAAGCGAGATCGGTACGTATGCTCCCCGTGAGGTCATTTGCAATCTCACCCGAGAAAATATGGGAGAGATCGGAGAGTTTCTGTTCTCCAACAAACGGATTCTCGTCAGCGACGGAGAAAGCGCGCGCTTTGATCCCACCGAGGGACGTGCGCGTGTTCTTACCCAGTTCGGTGAGAGCGTCAAGGAGGAGGAGCTGAACAACGCGCCCCTGATGTGCGCGACGGGCGCGATCCTTTCCTACATCGAGGACACACAAAAACGAGACATTTCCTACATTCGCTCCTTCTCGGTCTTTACCGACGGGCAGTACGTGGATATGGATCTGAATACGCGCCGCAATCTGGAATTGACCGAATCCATGCGCTCCAAGGACAAGCGCGGCACACTCCTATGGGTGCTGGATAAGACCAGAACCGCCGCAGGCGCGAGAATGCTCCGCAAGTGGGTGGAGCATCCCTTGACCAATCTTGGCTTGATTGTCCGCAGACAGGGAGCGGTCGAAGAGCTGTTCGGCAATTTTATGCTCCGTGAGGAGCTTTCCGAGGCGCTTTCCCACGTGCTGGATCTGGAGCGACTGACCACGCGCATCGTTTACGGAAACGCCAACGGAAAGGATTTGCGCGCGGTTGCCGTGACCGCATCGGTGATCCCCGAGATCAAGGTGCTTCTTGCCAAGTGCGAAAGTCCGCGACTTGTGCGGATCTGTCATGAGATCGACGCCCTGGAGGACCTTTGCTCTCTGATCACCTCTGCCATTTGCGAGGATCCCCCCTTCTTATTGCGCGAGGGTGGCATCATCGCCGACGGATATCACGAGGACGTGGACAAGCTCCGCAGTGTGATGAAGGATGGCAAGGGCTGGCTGGATCGCATTGCCGAGGAGGAGCGCAACAAAACGGGGATCCGTACGCTTCACGTCGGGTACAACAAGGTCTTCGGTTATTACATCGAGGTTTCCAAGTCCTTTATGGATCAGGTTCCCGCGCATTACATCCGCAAGCAAACGCTTGCAAACGGTGAGCGCTATATCACCGAGGAGCTCAAGGAAATGGAATCCGTCATTCTGGGAGCGGCAGACCGTATCTGCGCTTTGGAATACGAGCTTTTCCAGGACGTAAGGAACCGCGTTTCCGCGCAGAGTCACCGCATTCAGCGCACTGCCGCGCTTCTTGCGGAGCTGGATGCATACCTTTCTCTGGCTCTGGTGGCAACCAAGAACAAGTACGTTCGCCCCGAAATCACGCAGGGCGACGTCATCGACATCAAGGACGGAAGACACCCCGTGGTCGAGCAATTTGTCAAGGATGCGTATTTCGTTCCCAACGACACCTACCTTGATATTGACCGCAACCGACTGATGCTCATCACAGGACCGAACATGGCGGGAAAATCCACCTACATGAGACAGGTGGCACTCATCACCGTCATGGCGCAGATCGGTTCCTTTGTGCCCGCGCGCGAAGCGACGGTCGGCATCGTTGACCGCGTCTTTACACGTGTCGGCGCGTCGGACGATCTGGCATCGGGACAGTCTACCTTTATGCTGGAGATGAACGAGGTCTCCTACATTCTGAAAAACGCAACGCGCAAGAGCCTGATCATTTACGATGAGGTGGGGAGGGGAACCTCCACCTTTGACGGAATGAGCATCGCGCGCGCCATTGTGGAATATACCAACAGCAAAAAAATCGGTGCGAAAACTCTGTTTGCCACCCATTACCATGAATTGACGGTGATGGAGGAGGAGTTCGAGGGCATCGTCAACTATAACGTTGCCGCCAAAAAGAGAGGCGACAGCGTGACCTTTCTTCGCAAGATCGTGCGCGGCTCTACCGATGACAGCTACGGCATTGAGGTCGCGAAGCTGGGGGGGCATCCCCAAGAGGTCGTAAAGCGAGCCAAGGAGGTTTTGGCAGCGGTGGAGGCGACCTCCCGCGCGGTTGCCGAAAGCGACACGGGGGCAAAGACCAATAAGAAGGAGACAATCAAGGATGACAGCCTCATTTCCTTGGAGGATTGCATCCATGAGCAGATCATCGATGAGCTTCGCGCGGTGGATCTGAATACGCTTTCCCCCTTCGAATGCATGTCGTTTTTGTTTGATCTGAAGAAAAGACTTTAAGGAAAGGAGTGTACGCTTTCATGGGAAGAATCAACGTGCTTCCGTTTGCCGTTGCCAATCTGATTGCGGCAGGCGAGGTGGTTGACCGCCCCGCATCGGTCATCAAGGAGCTGATGGAAAATGCCATCGACGCGGGTGCTGACCGTGTGACGGTGGAAATTCAAAACGGCGGTGTGAGCTTTATGCGCGTCACCGACAACGGCTGCGGCATGTCCCCCGAGGACCTTCCCGTGGCGATCAGACGGCACGCGACCAGCAAGATCAAGGAAGCCTCCGATCTTGACGGGATCATGACGTTGGGCTTCCGCGGTGAGGCGCTTGCCGCCATTGCGTCGGTTTCTGATCTGCGTATCATCTCCAAAACCGCCGATGCGGAATACGGCGCAGTGCTTGAGGCGCACGGCGGTGAGATCGTCGGAGTGACCGAGCAGGGCTGCTCCACGGGCACCTCCGTGATCATTGAAAATCTGTTTGCCAACGTCCCCGCGCGTCGCAAGTTCCTTAAAAAGGACGTGACGGAGGCGATGGCGGTCGCGGCAAACGTGGAAAAGGTTGCGCTTTCCAATCCGCATATTGCCGTTCGTCTGATCGTTGACGGCAACGTGAAGCTGGAGACGGCGGGGGACGGAAATCTGAAAAATACCGTCTATGCGATCTTCGGGCGCGACTTCGCTACGCGCCTCATTGAGGTCAATGCCGATTGCGACGGAATTACGGTGTCGGGCTTCATCGGAAGGAGCGACAATTTCAAGGCGAACCGAAATCATCAGAATTTCTTTATCAATGGACGCTTCGTCAAGAGCAAGACCGCGATGGCGGCTCTTGAGCAGGCGTACACCTCCTACATGCCGCCCGAAAAATTCCCGTGCTGTGTGCTTTCCATTGGGATCAATCCCTCGCGCGTGGACGTCAACGTACATCCCGCAAAGCTGGAGGTCAAGTTCTCCAATGAAAAGGCGGTGTTCGAGGCAATCTATTACACGGTGCGTACCGCCTTGGAGAGCAATTCCACGCGCCCAAGTGTGGAATTGAGTATGGGCGCAAAAAAAGGAGGTGCTACCTTTACGGGCCGCCTTTCGGATGCGCGTATTCCGATCCGTGAGGGGACACGGGAATCCGTCACCTCCCGGCAGCTCTCTCTGCCCGTAACGGCAACGAGGTCGGAGGGGAAGAGCGACCGCGTCAGCGCGGAGGAATACCGCACGCTTTGCGGACTTCCCGCGCGTGGCGGTGTCGGTGCGGTTCGCGCGTCGAGCTTTGATCCGTATGCCAAAAAGGAAGGAACGCCTTCCACTCCCCGGGTATCCGCGCAAGCCTCAAAAGCTTCCGAGGCGGACACCAAGTGCGCCCCGACAGCTGAGGAGGTAAAAGCACCGTCGATCCCCACACAAGAGCCGATGCCCCGACAAACGGACGAATCAGAGGCTGCGCCCTCTGTCGCAGAGAATGAGAGTGTGCCCGAGGCAACCGCCCCCGTCGTACGGGAGTATCGGATCGTCGGCGAGGTCTTCAGGTCCTACGTGATTGTGGAGTGCGAGGACAAGATGCTTTTGATCGATAAGCACGCGGCGCACGAGCGGATCATTTTCGAATCTCTCAAGGCTGGCTTGAAGCAAGCCGAGACGGTCTCACAGATGCTGATGCTCCCGATTGAGGTGATGATGACGAGCGGAGAGGTGGAAACGCTTCGCGAGTACGAATCGGAGCTCTCCGACGTCGGTTTTTCTCTGCGGTTTTCCCGCAACACCGTATTTGCCGATGCGATTCCCGAGGGGATTGAGACCGATGCCGTTGCCGATATGCTCGGCACGATGGCAGGTCGGCTTCTGAATGCGACGGGAAGTGTGAAGCTGACACGGGACATCATTTTTGAAAAGGCACTTTATCAGGCGGCATGCAAGGCGGCAATCAAGGCGGGAAGGGCATATGCCGACGAACACGTTCAATGGATCGTGTCCAAACTGATGGAGCTTCCCGACATCACCTTCTGTCCTCACGGAAGGCCCGTTGCTCTGGAAATGTCGCATAAGAATCTGGACAGACAGTTTGACCGCACGGGATTTTAACGGTTTGTTTTTATTATGTTGCAAGCTGTTCTCTTGCAAACAGAAAGGATATTGATATCATGTCAAAAAAATTCGAGGTACTTGCTACGGACGGACGCGCGCGTCGCGGCGTTCTGCATACCGTACACGGTGACATTCAGACTCCCGTTTTTATGAACGTGGGAACCTGTGGTGCCATCAAGGGCGGTATCAACACCATGGAGCTTCGCCGCATCGATTGTCAGGTCGAGCTCTCCAACACCTACCATCTTCATCTGCGTCCCGGTGACGGGCTGATCTATCAGCTGGGCGGACTTCGCAAGTTTATGAACTGGGACGGTCCTGTTCTGACCGACAGCGGCGGATTCCAGGTCTTCTCGCTGGCAAAGCTTCGCAAGATCACCGAGGAAGGCGTTCGCTTCCGCTCTCATCTGGACGGAAGTGCCGTTTTCATGGGGCCTGAGGAGAGCATGCAGATCCAGTCGCACCTTGCGTCTACCATCGCCATGGCGTTTGACGAATGCGTGGAGAATCCCGCGACGCATGCCTATTGCAAGCAGAGCATGGAGCGCACCTACCGTTGGCTTCTTCGCTGCCGTGCGGAAATGGACCGTCTCAACGCGCTTCCCGATACCATCAACCGCGAGCAGATGCTCTTCGGCATCAACCAGGGGGGAACGTACGAGGATCTTCGCATCGAGCATATGAAGATGATCCGTGAGATCCCTTGCGAGGGATATGCCATCGGCGGTCTTGCCGTCGGCGAGGAAACCGAGGAAATGTACCGTATCATCGATGCGGTTGAGCCTTATATGCCTGCAGATAAGCCGAGATACCTCATGGGGGTGGGAACGCCCTGCAACATTCTTGAGGCGGTGCATTACGGCGTGGATTTCTTTGACTGTGTCATGCCCACAAGAAACGCACGTCACGGAAACGTCTTTACGTGGCACGGAAAGATGAACCTCACCAACGAAAAATATGCGCTGGATGACCGTCCGATCGATGCGGGCTGCGAATGTCCCGCGTGTAAAAATTACAGCCGCGCCTACATCCGCCATCTTCTCAAGGCAAAGGAGACGGTGGGAATGACGCTGGCGGTCACGCACAATCTTTATTTCTACAACAATTTCACCCGTAAGATCCGCGAGGCCCTTGACGGTGGATATTTTGAAAGCTTCTATCAGAAATACAGAAACATTCTCGGCGAGCGCGTCGAGGATTAAAGAGGACGGTTCAGAAAATGAACGGGGCTGTCACATTTGACGAGAACGAAAAAGCCCGTGGAGAAAAGAAAAAAGTCCCGTTTTCCGGTAAAATCAGAAAATGAGACAGGAATCGGTTGAATTTCTTCGAAATTCTCCAAAATATTACGGGCTAATTCTTGCGT